>JBNKTK010000054.1:0-23319 GCA_050298035.1 Mangrovibacterium sp.
ATATCGGGATATTGGGCAAACAGGATCTTTGCCCTTGCTTTTTGTGTGTCCGACCATCTGTCCGGTGATTTGAAGAGGGATCAATTCAACATTTGAGTGGATTGATCCAACTTGTGTAACCGGGCTTCTATTTTTTCCTTGAACCTCTGTACAATTCATATTTCCGGAAACTACATTCCAGCGAGCCATTAAACAGCGGGACTTTTTTTGCAGGTCGCAACCCTATTGATTTCAAACAAGCATTGGTACTTATAATCCAGGCTTCAGCACCTGAATAATGATGCTTCAACCGTTCTCCAAGCATTGCATAAAAATCAGCATCTCCGGTCTGAATACGTTCGCCATAGGGCGGATTAAACAACAAGAAATCAGATTCGGATTTTCGCTGAGTATTTCTAAAGTCAGCAATTTCAAGCTTGACCACATCAGACACCTTGGCCTTTTCAATATTTTTATAGGCCAAATCAATATTCCGTCTGGAAATGTCTGATCCATGAATATCGAAATCAATCTCTTTATGATTGTAACTGCTTTGAATTTTGGAAAAAACAGTTTTATCAAAATTTTTCCAGTTTTGAAAGGCATAATCCCGGCCAACTTCTCCGGGAAGAATATTTTTAGCAAGCATCGCCGCTTCGATAACAATTGTACCTGACCCGCACATCGGATCGATTAGGGGCTCTTCCCCACTCCACCCCGATATTTTCAACATGCCAGCAGCCAACACCTCACTTATAGGCGCCTCATGAATTCCGATACGATACCCCCTTTTGTGCAACGACTCGCCACTACTATCAAGCGAAATAGTCCCGACATTATTGGCAATATGCAGATTAATCAATACCTGCGGATTTTTTACATCAACAGAAGGCCTTGTTCCACTTACCCGGCGGAATCTATCAACAATAGCATCCTTAAGCTTAAGGGAGGCAAACATCGAGTTCTTAAACTGATCGCTAAACACAGTACTTTGAACTGCAAAGGTTTTCCCCGGATCAAAATAATCTTCCCACCGGATTTTTATCGCCTGGTGATACAAATCATCAGCCCGAAGTATTTTAAAAGTCCGAACAGGCACCAATATTTTCAAAGCCGTGCGTAAAGAATAATTGGCCCGGTATATCATCTCGAGATTGCCAGCAAAGTAAACAGCCCGTCTGCCCAATTGAATTTCATCGGCACCCAAAGCCATTAACTCTCCGGCCAAAACCTCTTCCAGGCCGGCATAGGTAGTAGCTACCAACTGATTATTTTCAAACATGATATTTTTTCTTAAATGCCAGCCCCATCGGAAAAAGAAGTTTCCCGGGCTTTAAACTGAACAAGCTTTGAATTTGGAGGAACGTTGTTTGTTACCCAAACGTTACCTCCGATAACTGAATTCTGCCCAATGCGAATCCGTCCCAAGATGGTAGCCTGTGCATAAATGATCACATTGTCTTCAACAATAGGATGACGAGGAACACCTTTAATCGGGTTCCCGTCAGCATCCAACGGAAAGCTTTTGGCTCCCAGGGTCACCCCCTGATACAATTTTACGTTGCTGCCTATGATACAAGTTGAACCGATAACGACACCTGTACCATGGTCAATTGTAAATGACTCACCGATCTGTGCTTTGGGATGAATATCAATCCCTGTTTCAGAATGCGCCATTTCGCCAATGATCCGTGGAATTAACGGAACACCCAATTCCAGCAAGCGATGAGCAATCCGGTAATTTGAAATTGCCCGTATTGCCGGATAGCAAAAGATTACTTCACTCCGGCTCTTGGCGGCAGGATCACCCAGAAAGGCCGCTTCAACATCTGTAACCAGTATTCTCCGAATCTCCGGCAAATAAGAAATAAAATCAGAAGCCAATCCCTGTGCATAGCGACTACGCTCCTTTATATCCATATTTTCAGGATCTTCGCAGGTAAAGCAAAGCCCTGCCAGAATCTGTTCCGACAGTAATTCGAACACCTCATCGATGTAAACTCCCATATAATGGCGAATCGTATCGGGACGTAAACTCGTATTGCCAAAATACCCCGGGAACAAAATTTCCCTGGTCATATTGACAAATTTTGCCAACTTCTCAGTTGAAGGAAGAGGTTCGCCCAGACGATGTTCGTGGCAAACCATATCGTATGTTTTCGGATCAGCCAACTGATCAACCGTCCGGTTTAATTTACTTAAGATTGTATTCTCAGATTGCATTTTTTTCACCATTAAATAAAGTGGTACTTAAATATCGTTCTCCTGTGTCACAAATAATGACAACCAAGTGCTTCCCTTTGTTCTCTTCGCGACGGGCTATTTGCAAAGCGGCATACACATTGGCACCCGAGGAGATTCCACAGAATAACCCTTCTTCTTTGGCCAACACCCTGGCTTGCTCAAAAGCGACATCGTCGCTTACCCGGAAAATCTCATCATAAATATCCGTATTGAGCACTTTGGGGATGAACCCGGGACCAATTCCCTGGATGCGATGCGAACCGGGATCGTTACCTGAAAGCACGGCTGAGTTCTCAGGTTCAACAACAACACTGTATAAATCCGGTTTCAATTTCTTCAATTCTTCAGAAACTCCGGTGATGGTACCACCGGTGCCGGCCCCGGCTACAAAAATATCGATCAATCCGTCTGTATCGTTCCATATTTCCTTTGCAGTAGTTTTTCGGTGCATTTCTGCATTTGCCGGATTCTCAAACTGCATTGGCACAAACGAATTCGCGATAGAAGACGCCAACTCCTCTGTTTTGGCAATTGATTCCTTCATCCCTCCTTTGGCAGAAGTTAAAACCAATTCGGCGCCATATGCTTTTAGGATCAAACGGCGCTCAACCGAAACGCTTTCGGGCATTACAATGATCAGTTTGTAACCACGTACGGCACAAACCATCGCCAGACCAATACCCGTGTTGCCACTTGTCGGTTCAATAATAACCGTATCCTGCGTAATAAGGCCTTTTTCTTCTGCAGCCTGGATCATGGCCAGGGCTAAGCGATCCTTGACACTTCCTCCAGGATTCTGAGATTCCAATTTGGCATACACATTTGCGTAACATCCGGTAGTCACACGGTTTAACTTCACTAAAGGTGTGCCTCCAATCAACGCTGTTATATCTGAAGCTATCTTCATTTGATTAAGTTTTCGAATGTCATTTTAATGATAAACAAACCTTTCTAATCGAATCTGCTTGTTCCACCGGAACACAAAACAAAAGTCTTCTTTTTAATAATGAAATACAAATCAATGTGAGTGGAAATGAAAAATTTCATTCTGAACAGCCTCAATGGCCTGAAACAACCGGTCATCGCCTAATCCGCCAACTTCAACAAAACGAAGATTCCGGGAAATAAGCTCCTGTTTATACCGGTTAAAAAGTTGGATTCGTTCGTCACCACCGTTTTCCCGCAAGGGATCAGGTTCCCAAGGGATATCAGGCCGGCAAAGCAAAAACAGATCAACCCGGCAACTTGAAATTGCATCCTCCAACCAAGATGGAACCCGTTTAAAAACCCACTCAAACCAAATTTTTGTAATAATTAGCCAGGTATCAAAAAAAACAATCTCTTCAGGCAGGTCATTAAGGCTTTCGTATTGATGAAGCTGGGTGCGGGCAATTTTCTCAACATCATCATAAGTATAGTTGTGACCTTTATCTGCTAAATATTCCCGGGCATACTCCGGAAACCAGGCAGCATCGAAATGTGCCGCCAATGCTTTTGTCAACGTGCTTTTTGCTGTTGACTCCGGGCCTGTAAGTACTATTATTTTTTTCATTTTAGTCAATATATCCGGAGAAAGGCCAATCCAACGAATTTTATTTATTCTGTTCAGCCATCATCGCTTTTCGCCACTGAAAATACCCCAATACGGCCATCACGGTATAAATGACAAACAAAATCACGGTGGGCCACATGCTTTTTAAAGCATATAAAATGGCTGAGAGAAAATCAACAAAAATCCAGATCAGCCAATGCTCAATATATTTTCGGGCCAACATCCAGGTTGCAACCAGGCTTAGTGCTGTTGTCAGCGAATCGCCCACCGGCACTGGTGAATCCGTATAATTTTTCAGAACAAAAACAATCAACAGAAATAGCACGACAGAAGCTGCTACCAACCACCACCATTGCTTCCGGGGTGTAACTATAACCGGGAGATGGTCTTTTTTTTCCGGACTTCCTTTCAACCAATGGTACCAGCCGTAAATACTGACTGCAATGTAGTAAACCTGCAGTGCCATGTCAGCATAAAACTTCGACACGAAAAATACATACACATACAAGGCAGAAGTCAGCAAACCAACAGGCCAGGTCCAAATGCGTTGTTCAATCGAAAGAATAATATACACAAAGCCCAGTATAGCGCCAAGCACCTCGACATAATTGGCAATCAGCCAATTCCATACATTTTCAACCATCGATTATTTATCAACCAAAAGTTTATCGTACTCCGTCGTATTTTCCAATACGTCCAATGCTTTCTTAATGGTTTCGTCATCCTTGTTCACGACCTGGTAAAAGAATCCCTGTCCAAACAAATCGCGCGCAAGTATTGCTTTGGCCTGTTTCCGGATCAGCGGTTTTGCAAAATTCAGACTTTCATCCGTCTTTTCAATTTTTTCAGAATCTGCAGCAGCAACAACTTTATCAATAAAATCATCACCTATCTCAAAACCATCACTAAACGAATCAAAATCAGTATATTTCTTTGTGAATTTTTCCCGATTCGAATCCATGTAACCCATTACCTCAGTATATAAGATATTCTTTCTCACCAACTGATTGAAATAAGCATAGTTTGCAGAAGTATCAACCGGCACAAAGATGTCGGGCATGATGCCCCCACCGCCATAAACTGTCCTTTTACTTTTCAAAGTTGAATACGTTTGTTCTTCATCAAAATGAATGCTGTCGGCCGAAAAGAGCTCACCATTTTCAAACCGTTGCAGGTAATCTTTCCGGTAGGCATCAACGCCTTCCTCGTATGGTTTTTGGATACAGCGTCCGCTTGGCGTATAATAATGAGCGGTTGTCAAACGGATCATTGATCCATCGTTTAGCGGGAATGGCTGTTGTACCAATCCTTTTCCAAACGACCGACGACCAATAATAACGCCCCGGTCCCAATCCTGAATGGCACCCGATACGATCTCACTAGCCGAAGCCGAGCCTTCATCGATCAGGACAACAAGTTTCCCCTGCTCGAATTCACCAAGGGCGGTTGCATTGTAATCTTTGCGGTTATCGTGAACACCTTCGGTATAAACAACCAGTTTGTATGCGCCTAAAAACTGATCAGCTAGCTCAATGGCAGCTTTCAGGTAGCCTCCGCCGTTACCACGCAAATCAAGCACGAGGTTCCTAAAGCCGTTTTTCGTCTTCAAATCTTTTATGGCCGTAAAGAATTCATCGGTTGTTGTTGCCGAAAAACGGTTCAGCTTGATGTAGCCGGTTTCGTCATTCAGCATATAGGAAGCATCCAGGCTGTTGATTGGAATTTTATCACGAATAATTGTAAAATCAAGCAAACCTGTATTTCGTTTGCGCTTAATCTTTAATTCCACTTTTGTGCCCTTGTCGCCACGAAGCATATCAAACACATCGCTGTTTTTCAAGCCAATCCCGGCAATTGGTTTATCATCAACCACCATAATGCGGTCGCCGGGCAACAAGCCAACTTTCTCGGAAGGCCCCCCGGGGATTGTTGTTACCACAATCAACGTGTCCTTCAAAATGTTGAAAGAAATACCTATTCCTTCGAAACTTCCCTGCAAAGGCTCGTTCATTTTATCAACCTCTTCTTTTGAAATATAAACTGAATGCGGATCCAGTTTACTCAGAACTTCAACAATTGCATCTTCGGTAAGCTTGTCAATATTGGTGGTATCAACGTAATAACTTTCGACCAGTCGCAGGATACGGCCAAACTTCACCATATTCGTTTGTACATCCTGAGCATTCACTGAGGGGCAGATCAACATTATTATGAAAACAACTGTCAATCCAAATCCTTTAATTTTTAAACTGCTTCTCATCCTCTGCTGTTTTTTGAAATAATAAACGATAAAGATAAAATTATTATCACCCCACAACAAACGTGAGACTGTTAATAAATGCGAACTTGGCTTTCACCGGGATTTTCAGGCACGAAAACGGAAGCGAAGTTTTTTCGACGCGAAGACAATTAATTTGGAAAATAAAATCCGGAATTAACGAATCCGGTCAATCGAACGGATCAAAGCCTCGTCTTTACCAATACTGCGAATTGCCAGGTAATCCAGAATAATTGCAATTAACGGAAAAACCACGGGCAACTTGAAGCTTATTTCGGCGCCATCGAATGAATAGTAGGTGAAGAAATAAAACAATCCGAACAAACCGAGCATCAGGATGATTGAAAATACAAGCAACCGGATTTGAAGAATACGCTTTTTATATATGAACAATGCAACAACGTGCAAAAGCAAAATAATACCTATAAATGTCGCTATTGCCGTTCCGCTTTCTTTTATCCCATCGATTGAAACAATGCCCCGTATATCAAAGAGATAAACATGACTGTCCTGAACGATTTCAGCAAAAGTCAAGGAAAATAATGACCCGATCAGGATCGCTGAAATCAGCATGTAAAGTGTTTGTATTCTTTGTATCATTTTTACTGTTATAAGTGATCTAAACTAATTTCTGTCTCCTCACAATTCATGAAAGGAAAGAATGGAACCGAATTTCCCGGGCAAATTTACATTTTTGATCAGAACACACAAGTTTCAAAAGCCATTTTCAATTCAACCATTTGTGATAGTATTGGCAACAGAAAAGATCATTTCAATTCAACCACAACGCGTTTGTTGCTTCGTGTATACCAGATATATCCGCTAATATTATCATAGCCACATGCACGCAACTCACGCATATATTGTCTGACCTGGTACGCATATTTGTCAAGCTCATGCTCACCCGATTTGTAATCGACAACAATCAACCGGCCATTCCCTATCATGATACGGTCAGGACGCTTCAAGCCATTTTTACCTGTCAGGATATTGCGTTCGTTCAATACGCGGTAAGTTCCGTCAAACCAATGTTTCACCTCCGGATCGCCAAGTAGTTCACGGAGTTGCACTTTAATTGCCCCGGCCTCGTCAGATGCCAACATTCCGGCGAAAACAAGATCAGCAACAGCACGATCCAACTCATCGGAAGTCGTTATTTTCGCCAATATTTCGTGGATAATCCTGCCTTGGTTGATGTTTTTCCCGGATGACGTATCGGGTTCAAAAAAATGCTCATGATTTTTCCGCAATTGCAGGTAATTGCTAAAATCGGCAAACCGAAACTCATCCAAGCGGACACTATTGTTCGACACCTCTCGCTTCGCCTCGGCCATTATCAACTCACCAATCGCGACAATCTGTTCATCTTCCTTGTAATTTTCACCTAGCTTTACTGTTAGGTATTCCTGACCATTGTGCGGAAAATGATCATCCAAATGAACTGCCTGTTTTAGCAAATCTCCAATCGTATTCAACTTTTTCCCGTAAGCCGACCAGGTAAACAAAGCCATTCGTGCACGGGTAAAAGCCACGTAAAGCAGGTTCAGGTTGTCAATGTAGTTGCTCATTTTCTCAACAAAGTACTCCTGATAAAACAGTGATTCTCCCATGTTCCGGGCAAATTTTACCGGCACCAGTTCAAGTTGATCAAAGGGAGCGGTGCTGGGCTTGCACCACAGAACAGGCGCATGCATGGCAGATACCTCCAATGACCAGTCGCAAAACGGGATAAACACATAATTGTACTCCAGCCCTTTCGCTTTATGGATTGTCTGAATGCGAATTGCATCCAATTCTTCAGAAACGGCAACAGTTTTCTTCTGTCCCTGATCATCCCACCACTGCAAGAAGGTTGAGATATCGGCAGTCCGGTTTTTCATGAAAGCGGATACCTGGTCAATGAATGCCTGCAAATAGGCCAGTTCTTCTTTTAAGTCGAACAAGCAGAATATTTCACAGAGCTTAAAGATGACCTCCTGAAGGTTTCGCGAGCCAAGAGCCTCGCTGAAATAATCGCTTTTCAGGAACCGGAATAATTCATTCCGTTCATCGTCAATTGCCTCGAACTGATGGGAAACATCCGGAGAATATGGCTCCCGAAAGTCCATGCTCAATTGCTCCAATTCTCCGGCAGTTTTCAGTTGCGGCCGTTTGCCCAGCTTTTTCAGCCGGGGTTCAACATCCCTGTAATACTGAAAATTGGCAAAAGCGAGCGCCAGCTCATCATCCGGATCAATCAACAGGGCAAGAAGGGACAATACAAATGAAACAGAAGCAGCATTTTTAACATAGAGCGACTCGCTGGAAAGTACGTTAAAGTTATATTGTTCCTGATTTTTAGCCTTCTCGGCAAGCAAGCAATCGGCAATCAGCTTTGCTTCATCCTTCTTCCGCACTAAAATAGCGATATCGCTGGCACTTGCACCCAAATCCTGTACCCGTTTAATCTGTGCGATCAAATCATCCAAAACAATCTGAAGCTTCTCATCATCATCGTCCCTTGTATTTTCATGAAAACTCATTCGGATGTATCCATCGTCTTTTGTTGTCCCCTGCCCTATTTCCTGTAAGCTTTCCCTGTAAATCGCAGACATCTGTTCTCGCAAAGGCAAATCGCCATGGCCGGTTTCTTCAAGTGCGGCATTGAAATGTTGCTGCAACAAGCCTGGCACAAGTTGAAAAATCCGGTTATTGAAACGAATAACATTCCCGGAACTACGCCAGTTTCGCACCAGGGTTTCTTCGGATGAGCCATTTGCAGGAAAAGCATGGGCAACCTCTGACGCCAGCAAGTTCCAGTCGCCACTACGCCATCGGTAAATGGCTTGCTTCACATCGCCCACCAGCATCCCCAGGTTATTCTCGGCAAGCGAGTTCCCAATCAACGGTTTGAAATTATTCCACTGCAAGCCGGACGTATCCTGAAATTCATCAATCATGAAATGCTGATAATAGACACCGGTTTTTTCATAAACGAAAGGGGTTTCCGAATCGGCAATGATCTGTTTCAGCAGACTACCCGATTCAGAGATCAGGATGACCCCTTTTTCGCGGGTAACTTTCCGCACCATTTCCTGCAAATCAACAAGGATACCCAGCGTGTACAGTTGATTGACAATCAGCTTGGCGGTCGTGTAATTTTTATTATCTCGCTGATAAAGGTTCAACGCCTCAGCTAACAGAAGATGTAAACTATGGGCAGCATCCTGCACCGTGGCAGGATCATTCTTTTTGCACAAATTTGAAGGGTCTTCAACAGCCTGCAGCACACGTGTCCCTGGTGTAAAATCGGCCTTCAGCATTTTCGAGAAACTGTTGGCTGCGCCATTTGCACCATACTTGAAATCGGCAGCCGACAACCCGGCTGATTCCATAGCCGACAAGCCATTTTTCCCAATCTGCTTCAGTTTATCGTCATATTGAATGATGATTTGCTGCAAATCCCGTCGGTAATTGCGGATGAACGTTTTATCGTTCAGCTTCTCATGCAGTGATTGGTTCAGTTCTTTGAAGGTTTCGTTGTAAATTTGCCGGCCAAGTTTCAAAATATCTCCTTTCAGGTTCCATCCGCCACCTTCCTGTATCTTGTCCCGGGCAAACTGTTTGAGCCATTCCAGCAAATCACGGTCTTCCTCAATGGAAAGCAACAACTCATCAACAGCTTCATCCAAAATCTGCTCATCGTCCAAATCGACCTGATAAGCCGTATTAATACCCAACTCCCGGTTGAAAGCTTTGATTACACGCTGAAAAAAACTGTCAATCGTACTGATGGAAAAGCGAGAATAATCATGTAAAATCCGGGGCAGGCACTTCTGTGCCCGGTTGGCCAGCTCCATTTCATTGAGCCCCATTTCCTCTTTCAACACTTCCAGATACGCAGTTTGACGGCCTTGTGCCAATTGATACAATTCTTGCACAACACGGTATTTCATTTCCGTTGTAGCCTTATTGGTAAAGGTTACCGCAAGAATATGCTTGTAGTTCCATTCGGCTGACAAAGCAATTTTCAGGTATTCAACCGCCAGGCGGAAGGTTTTCCCTGAGCCTGCAGATGCTTTATAAATACGGAGTTGGGACATGCTCTGGATTTTTGTTAAAAATACAAATTTTTGCCCCGCTCAATAAGGTAATCATGGAGTTGTTATCAACAGTATAAAAGTCGGATTACCTTTGTACATTTGCATCAAGCTCTAATTCAACCGTTATGATACTTCAATTTCTTCTGGTCATTTCAATTATCCTGCAATTTTTCGCGGTCGGTGTAGCCATCAAGCTTACTAAAGTAACCAAGTACAACTTCTCATGGATTCTGCTAACAATCGGATTTATTGTTATGGCAATCAGGCTTTTGGTTGAAATCCTGCCCTACGTCAGCAATTTTAAGTCTCAGGAACTCGGTGAATTTATGGTTTGGTCGGGGGTAATTATGTCGCTGACTTTTGCAATTGGCGTATTTATGATCCAGCGTATTTTCAAATACATGAAACGAGTCGAGGACTCGCGCAGATTGACCGAAAAAATGTTCCTGAATGCCATCATTCAAACAGAAGAAAAAGAACGGAAGCGTTTTGCCAAAGACCTGCATGATGGATTGGGTCCACTGCTGTCAACTGTAAAAATGTCCGTTTCATCGCTTGCTCAACTGGAACATGATAAAGCTTCAGACGAAATCGTTAAAAATACCGAGATGGTCATCAACGAAGCGATCAAATCACTAAAGGAAATTTCGGATAACCTGAGCCCGCATGTACTTGACAACTTTGGCTTACTAAGGGCTCTTCGCAACTTTTCGAACAAGATAAATGCCACTAAAGCCATTCACATAAAACTGGACTCGAACCTGGGCGACGAACGCTTTGACACAAACGTTGAAGTGGTTTTATATCGCGTAGTGTGCGAACTGATCAATAACACGATCAAGCATGCCAAGGCAAAAAAAGTGGAAATCAGTTTGACCAAAGAGCAAAAAAATATTACCATTGCATACAAAGACAACGGCAAAGGTTTTAACAGGGACAAGCTGCTTGAACAACCGGCACACACAGGAATGGGCTTCTCCAATATCTTTTCAAGGATAAACTCGCTGAAAGGTGAAATCAATGTGGAAAGCGAACCGGGGAAAGGCACAATGGTTACCATTAAAGTAAATACGCACGATGAGTAATAACATCCGAAAAATAATTGTAGTAGACGATCACACCCTGTTCCGGAACGGACTTCGGATTTTGCTGAATAATCTTCCGAACTACCAGGTTGTGGCCGAAGCTGCAAATGGTCAGGAATTTATTGATTTACTTCACCAGACACCGGCAGATTTGGTTCTGCTGGACATTGACATGCCTGTGATGGATGGCATTGAGGCAGCAAAACTTGCCCTTAAAAAAGTGCCCGACCTGAAAATCATCACCCTATCGATGTATGGAGAAGAAGACTACTATTACAAAATGGTTGATGCAGGAGTAAAAGGATTTGTACTCAAAAATTCGGACATGAACGAAGTTAAAAACGCCCTTGAAACAGTATTCGAAGGGGGAAACTACTTCTCGTCCGAATTGCTTCAAACCCTTGTAAACAGCCTTCGTTCCAGTTCGAAAACCAAAGAACCGCAAGCCGAATTATCGGAACGCGAAACAGAAATCCTTATCTTAATCTGCCAGGGATTCTCGAACCAGGAGATTGCCGATCAATTATTTATCTCGAAACGAACTGTTGACAAACACCGCGCTAATATCCTTGAAAAAAGCCAGTGCAAGAACACAGCTCAGTTAGTCATGTATGCCATTAAGAACCAACTTGTTGAAATCTAGAAACTGTTTAAATTTCATTGATTTTGGGCTTCATCCCAAACTTTAGAACAGTTTATTAACTTGTAACGCGGGTCACTTTATCGCCAATAATAAAAGTATCTTTTATTTTCAATCGTTTGCGAAGATCGGAAGCCATAAAAAAGAACGGGATAGCTGCGGTAAACGGACTCAAATTTTCCGGCAATTCATTATCCTTCAACTCGAAACAAATACCCCCGGCCTGTTCAATCCGCTGTACCAGTTTAACAGTTCTTTCGGTCTGCACACCACCAACAGGATTAATTATAAAAACAACACTTTTCCCAGAAGCTTCTTTGACCCCATGATCAAACTGCGCCAGCGACATCCCAATGAAAGGTATTTTTGTTGATTCGGTTAACACTAGAGCTGCATGCATGGCCGTACCAACATTCGGCCCGGCGCCCAGAATATAAAATCCCTTGTACTTTCGCTTTTTCAACAAGCGGTAACAGCTTTTCCCCCACTCATCGCCCAACTGCTTAAAGGAAGGGAAACGACGATTCATACTTTCCAATGCCGGATGCGGATCAATACCATGTCCCAACAGCAGAACAATCAGCGAATTGATAAATGTTTTCGTGGATGAGAATCTTTCTTCGCCGGCACAAATATCAACCACAATATCGGCAGCAGGATGTTTGGCCAGCGGACTTTCTTTATCATTTACCACCGTGACAAACTGCATAAACCTGTCGGCACACCAAAGAGTTTCTGTGCTTTCCCCCGATTGGCTGATCAACACGGCTTTATCAAACTGCTTCACTTTCTCGAGGTAGTTGAGGTATTCTGAAGCAATTTCGGGATATATTTTTACACCCTGATAGCGAAGTACCAAGGCTGCAAAATACGATGACCCCATTCCAATGTAAGGAACTTTTTCCGGTAAAATCAAGCCTTTATTGTGCTCGTAACAAACCCCGGCCTGATAAGGTATCCCATAAATCTCTGATTCCACAAGCGCAATTTTAAGAATAAGACCAAATTACGACAATTTGAGGGAAGGAGCCGTCATTCAACTAAACTTTTTAGCAATTGATAATGCCTGTGCCCCATATCCACCACCAAAAAGATAGTAATGGTTCAGGATATGGTAAAGCTGATAAATCTCCATTCGCTCCTGCCAACCAGGCTCAAGGGGGAAAGTTTCATTATAGGCATCCCAGGTTCTTTTAGAAAATCCGCCAAACAAACTCATCATTGCAAGCTCCATTTCACGATCAGCAAAGTAAGCCGCAGGGTCAATCAAAGCCGGGCCCTTTGCTGTGAAAAGGTAATTCCCCGACCACAAATCACCGTGAATAAGAGATGGATTGGATTTTGAAGGCAACAAATCCGGTAACCGACTCAGAAGATTATCATAGATTTTCAGTTCCCCGCTACTAACAGGGCGGTTTTTCTTTATGAGGTGAAGCATATAGCTAATACGCTTTTCAGCAAAAAAGTCGACCCAACTCGATTCCCAATCATTTACCTGGGGAGTTGACCCGCAGTAATTATCATGGAAAAAACCAAACTGATCGCCGGAATTTTGATGAAGCAGCGCTAATCCATGTCCCAATTTTTCATCCTGACCTGCGGAGTTTCCCTGTTCCAGGTATTCAAGTAGAATGAAGCCAGACAATTCATCAGCCTCTTTGGCAAAAACGACATCCGGAATAAGCAATCCATTCTTCGATCGTACTTTTAGCTCCCTCAGACATTCTGCTTCCCGCACAAACAAATCATCGGCACACGACGAGTTCCATTTCAGGAAGAATGTTCCGTTCGATGTTTCCAACTTTGTTGCATGACTAATACAGCCACCTCCAACAGTTTCCCGCTGATCAATTGTGAACTCAGAACCATATACCTCCTTAAGTTCGTCTTCCAGATAAATCAGAATGCTTTGCTCCATCGTTCTACAAATTTCAGGAATTGGTCTGTCTTATGCAATATGGGATAACTATGTTTTATAAACAAAAGCCCTGCCCCGAAACTTCGGGACAGGGCATCTATGTTTATTTCAACCTTATTTTTGTACTGGTTATTTCACCTTATCAACGATTGCTCTAAAAGCAGCCGGTTGATAAACGGCTAAATCAGCTAATACTTTACGGTTAATTTCGATGCTATTTTTCTTCATCAAACCGATTAACTGAGAATAGCTCATTCCTTCCATACGTGCAGCGGCATTAATACGCTGAATCCAAAGAGCACGGAAGTTTCTTTTTTTGGTTTTCCGGTCACGGTATGCATATTGCAACCCTTTTTCGTAGGTATTCTTTGCAACCGTCCAGACGTTTCTGCGGGCACCCCAATTACCTTTGGTCTGCTTGAGGATTTTCTTTCTACGAGCCCGAGATGCTACGTGATTTACTGATCTTGGCATAATCTTAATTTTTAAGTGGTTAGCGTCCGGTTCCTACCGGCTCTTGCTTGCTAATTCACTTTGTTTTAAACTCAATTTTTTAACTCTTTTGAAAAGGATTACTTCATGGAAAGCAGCAGCTTAACATTTTTCTCATCCGCTTTGTCAACCAATCCCGCGTGGGTCAGGTTTCTTTTGCGTTTGGTGCTCTTTTTAGTCAAAATGTGACTTTTAAAAGCATGTTTCCTTTTCAATTTACCGGTGCCGGTTAATTTGAACCGTTTTTTTGCGCCGGAATTGGTCTTCATTTTTGGCATCTTTCCTAATTTAAAATATTAAAAGAAATTACTTCTTTTTCTTAGGTGAAATAAACATGGTCATTCTCTTACCTTCAAGTTGTGGCATTTGTTCCACTTTCCCGATGTCCTCAAGGGCAGTTGCAAATTTCAGCAACAGGATTTCGCCTTGTTCTTTAAACAGGATTGAACGTCCTTTAAAGAAAACGTAAGCTTTCACTTTTGCCCCTTCATTGAGGAATTTTTCAGCATGCCGTAGTTTGAATTGGAAGTCGTGCTCGTCGGTTTGCGGACCGAAGCGAATCTCTTTTACAACCACCTTCACGGCCTTGGCTTTCATTTCTTTTTGTTTCTTCTTTTGCTGATAGAGAAACTTCTGATAATCAATAATCTTACAAACAGGAGGATCGGCATTTGGAGAAATTTCAACAAGATCCAATTCCAGTTCTCCGGCCATGGCCAAAGCTTCTTTTAAAGTATATACACCTTGGTTCTCGATGTTTTCACCAACAACCCGAACCTGATGAGAACGAATTCTCTCATTTATCCTGTGCTGAGGTGCTGTATCTACACGTGACCCTCCGCGATATGGTCTTTTAACTGCGATAAGAAAAACCTCCTATATTTTTTAGTTATAAAATGCTGATAATTGTTCTTTTACCTCATTGTTCAGGAAAGTCGCAAATTCTTCCATGGTCATCATTCCTTTATCTCCTTCTCCTTGTCTGCGCACAGACACTTGACCACTTTCTGCCTCTTTCTCCCCCACAATCAATAAATACGGGATACGTTTTAGCTCGTTATCCCGAATCTTACGGCCGATCTTTTCATTCCGGTCGTCAATCAAGCTGCGAATATCGGAATTATTTAGATAATTTGAAACACTTTCCGCATATTCATTATATTTTTCGCTGATCGGCAGTACCACAACCTGGTCTGGTGTTAACCAAAGTGGAAATTTCCCTGCAGTATGCTCAATCAACACTGCGACAAATCGTTCCATCGATCCAAACGGAGCACGATGAATCATTACCGGACGGTGACGTTTGTCATCGGCCCCAATATATTCCAGCTCAAACCGTTCAGGCAGGTTATAATCAACCTGAATGGTGCCCAACTGCCAGCTGCGTCCCAGTGCATCTTTCACCATGAAGTCGAGTTTCGGACCATAAAAGGCTGCTTCACCCAGTTCGGTAACAGTATCAAGTCCTTTTTCGGCACAGGCCTCAATAATTGCCTGCTCCGCTTTATCCCAGTTTTCGGGCGAACCAATGTATTTATCGGGGTTATTCGGATCACGCAGTGAAATTTGGGCTGTATAATCATTCAATCCCAAACTGTTGAAAATAATGAAAACGATATCAATTACTTTTTTGAACTCATCTTTCAGCTGATCCGGACGACAATACAAGTGTGCATCATCCTGAGTAAACCCACGCACGCGGGTTAAACCATGCAGCTCACCACTTTGCTCGTAACGGTAAACAGTACCAAACTCGGCATAACGAACCGGCAGGTCTTTATAAGAATGTGGCTTGCTCGCGTAAATTTCACAGTGGTGAGGACAGTTCATTGGTTTCAGCATGTACTCTTCCCCTTCGGCCGGTGTTTTGATTGTCTGAAACGAATCAGCACCGTACTTTTGAAAGTGGCCTGATGTTTTATACAAAGCTACATCTCCAATATGAGGGGTCATCACTTGTTGATAACCAAATTTCTTTTGTACTTTCTTCAGGAAATCTTCCAACTGCAACCGCAATTGGGTTCCTTTAGGCAACCACAGCGGCAAACCTTGTCCTACTTTCGCCGAGAAAGTGAACAGTTCCATTTCCTTGCCAATTTTACGGTGATCACGCTTCTTAGCCTCTTCAAGCAACACCAGGTACTCTTCCAGTAGCTTTTGTTTCGGGAAGGTAACACCATAAACACGGGTAAGCATCTTATTTTTTTCATCACCACGCCAGTAGGCACCGGCAATCGATGTCAGTTTTACAGCTTTGATGTATGATGTATTTGGCAAGTGGGGCCCGCGACACAAATCAGTGAAGTTTCCCTGGTTGTACAAGGTAATTGTCCCATCTTCCAGTTCACTGATCAATTCCTGCTTCAGTTCGTCATTCTTTTCAGTAAACATGGACATTGCCTCTGCTTTAGAAATATCCTTCCGGACAATATCGCTTTTGGCACGTGCCAGTTCCAGCATTTTCTTTTCAATATCAGCCAAATCCTTCTCGGTCAGTTGTTTTCCTTCCGGTAGGTCAACATCATAGTAGAAACCTGTATCAACAGTAGGTCCAATACCAAATTTGGTTCCCGGGTAAAAGAATTCAATCGCCTCGGCCATTAAGTGAGCTGACGAATGCCAGAATGTTTCTTTTCCGTCACGGTCATCCCACGTGTACAGCCGAACCGATGCATCTGCTGTCAGTGGTCTGTTCAAATCCCAGACTTCACCATTTACTGAAATGGCTAAAACCTCTTTCGCCAGGCGGCTACTGATAGCATTGGCAATATCAAGACCGGTTACCCCGCTCCCGAATTCCCGAATACTATTGTCAGGTAATGTTATCTTAATCATCTGTCTAATATTGTGATATCTTTTTTCAGGCTGCAAAGATAATTATTATTAACGGACAGCGACAAAGTGCTTTCAATTTTATTACCGCTTACAAACAAAAAAGGCGCTTTTCAGCGCCTTCACATATTTACACAAACGACTATTCTCTGAAACTAAATGATATTCCGGCATTATAGGACATATATTCTGCCTTATTAATTGAGCCAAAAATATTAAAGAAAGCCATCTTAAACCTAACCCCCGCATCCATACTTAACCGGGAGGAGGAAAACTTCAGCTTAATCGGATCTATCTCTGGTTCAACAACAATGCCGTTTTCATTATCCTTTTTAACAACAGGAAACTTTCCCAGAAGATCAGCACTAGTATGACTGTTACTGTTCCCAATGCTACCATAAAATGTGATGAAGGAAAGTTTTTTTGATATGATCAGCCCATATTTAAGTGTTGTTGTTTCAATAACCAATCTCTGGTTTTTATCAGGAGTATAACCGGCTTCTTCCGAGCTGTACCCATAATCTTCGAGTTGAAAATCGACACCTGTATTGGCATCCATCTTTGAAAAAGATGTAAAAACAGCAGCATCAAAAGGCAATTCTTTCAGAAAAGGCATCCATTCCTTAAACTCATGTTTGATCCCTATTCCGTAAAAGCCAACTTTAATCTTTTCCACATCATTTCCATCCTGACTAAATGACAATTCGGGCACATACCGGAGCAAAAGATCGGTATGTGGAGCAACACCTACTGCCAACTGCACCATGGGAACAGGCACAACATCCATATCAACGCCGGGAGGAGTCCTGAATGAGCCAATCGTATCACTTGGGTTGTCCGGGTCGAGCAGGCTTAGCCTACCTCCTTCAACATCGGCACCTGCAACCGTTTGGGCAATGTATCCATATTCTCCATCAACAACCACATCACTAAACGATAATGACCTCAAGTCGAAAGTTTTGGCAGAACTGGGAATCATCACTGCACTTGTACTAATAGACAAACCAAAACCTAATATTTTATGTGTCTCGGCAGTGTAATACCAGGCATTGTTTAACCCGTCGCCCAACGACAATGCAAACGGATCAAGATATTTTTCCATCAAAATATTTGCATCGGTTTTTCCTGCCTTAATGAAATCAACCACACCGGATTGTGAAAAACCAACTTTTACAGAGGCAAACAAAATTAATACAACAACTATCTTTCTTCTCATAACTACTTCATTTATATCAATAAAGACAAATTATTATTCGTTTGTTCCAATATTTATAAAATGACCGCAAACTATTTTTTTGTAATAAAGCGTTTGACAAACGACAAATAAAAGAAAATACGACGTTAATACTTTTTTATTACAGAAAAAATTCAAAGTTTTGACCGCTCAATAAAAACAATGATTATGCGCAACTTCATTTTTCTCTTAATTCTTTTTTTCGGGTTTGGTTACCCCCTCCATGCTCAAAAAACAATCACCTTAGAAGATATTCAACATGACAGGACCTTCACCCCAAAAACAGTAGAAGGGCTCCGGTCGATGAACGACGGCCTGTATTACACGACGTTGGAAGATGGAAATAAGGTTGTAAAATACAGCTATAAGAATGGTGAAAAAGTTTCGGTAATAGTTGACCTTTCAAAAATTGAAAATGCACCAATAAAAAGTTTCTCGGCTTATGAATTTAGTGATGATGAAACAAAATTGTTGCTGACAACAAAAATCGAAAAAATATACCGGCATTCTTTTACTGCCGAGTACTATGTTTGGAACTCTGTCACAAATGAGCTGACAGCACTTTCGGCAAAAGGACGTCAACAGGTAGCAACCTTTTCACCGGACGGCGAGCGGGTGGCTTTTGTACGCGACAACAATCTCTTTGTAAAAAGTCTCCGTTTTGGAACCGAAAGCCAGGTTACCCATGACGGCAAAAAGAATGAAATCATCAACGGCATCCCCGATTGGGTTTATGAGGAAGAATTCAGTTTTACCAAAGCCTTTGCATGGTCTCCCGATTCAAAATTTCTGGGTTTTATCCGGTTCGATGAAACCGAGGTTCCTACTTTTTCGATGCCCATGTACAAAGGAGAAGCGCCGAGCCTGGATGAAAACTCGCCCTACCCGTCGGAATACCTGTTCAAGTATCCCAAAGCCGGGGAAAAGAATTCGACCGTGAGTGTACATGTTTTCGATATTAAATCGAAAACAACAGTTCAGGTTGATTTGGGAGAAACTCCGGATATTTATGTGCCCCGTTTAAAATGGACAGCCGACGGAGCAGAAATGGCCGTGATGCGCTTAAACCGGAGACAAAATGTACTGGATGTCCTGCTCGTAAATCCATTTACCGGAGATAGCAGATCTTTCTTCACTGAGAAAAACAACCGCTACATTGCCGAAGATTTCCTGGATGACTTCATCTTCCTGCCCGACAACGATTACTTTGTTGTAAACAGCGAGCGAAACGGTTATTCTCACCTTTACCTGTATGACCGACAGGGTTTTGAAGTAAGGCAATTAACTGACGGGGAATTTGATGTGACCGATTTTTATGGTTTCGACAGCAAGAAAAAGCTGTTCTACTACCAGGCAGCAAAAGAGTCGCCAATGTGCCGCGAAATCTATTTTGTAAGCCTTGATGGTAAAAAGCAAGGCAAACTGTCGCAACAAAAAGGGACAAATAAGGCGGAGTTCAGTACCGGGTTTAAATATTACATCAACTATTTCACAAATAATGAAACTCCCAACACGGTTACACTGCACAATAGTAACGGAGATTTGATCCGGGTTCTTGAAGACAATAAACAACTGGCACAAAAACTTGCGGAGTACCAGTTAACCTCTAAAGAATTTTTCAGCTTTACAACCAGCGAAGGCATTTCGCTAAACGGATGGATGATAAAACCGTCAAACTTTGATCCGTCGAAAAAGTACCCGGTTGTAATGACCCAATACAGCGGGCCAAACTCACAGGAAGTTTTGGACACATGGAGCATTGACTGGTACAACTACCTGGCGCAGGAAGGTTTTGTTGTTGCCTGTATTGACCCGCGCGGAACCGGCGCCCGTGGCGAAGATTTCAGAAAAGTTACTTACCTGCAGCTTGGCAAATACGAGTCGGACGACCAGGTTGAAGCGGCCAAATACCTTGGCACCCTCCCATTTGTTGATAAAAACAATATCGCAATCTGGGGATGGAGCTACGGAGGTTTTATGACCTTATTATGTATGGAGAAGGGAGGCGACCTGTTCAAAGCAGGCATATCGGTTGCCCCGGTCACCAGCTATAAATTTTACGACAGTATTTACACGGAACGATACATGCGAACACCGGCTGAAAACCCGGATGGGTACAATGACAACTCCCCGCTTGCCAATCCGTCGGGAATTAAAGGCAGGCTGCTGATCATTCATGGCTCGGCCGATGACAATGTACACTTACAAAACACGATGGAGTTTACAGAGGAAATGGTCCAGGCCGGAATCCAATTCGACATGGCAATTTATACAAACAGAAATCACGGAATATCCGGTGGCAATACTCGCATCCACATTTACCAGCGAATGACCGATTTCCTGAAGATGCAATTAAAATAAAGACATCTTTTCATATTTCTACACAGCCTGCTGTTCCTTGTGATCAGCAGGCTTTTTATTTAAAAACTGATAGGAAAACCGATCATCATCCACTAAGGCATGTTGCAATATTTGCTCGAACAATTGATCCTGGTATAGCGAGAAAGTACTGTTCTTTTTCCGGATAAAAGAATATCTCAAAGGCGAGAAAGCCTCAAACTGTCGGACAAATTTCCTGCTAAAAAAGGATTTGTTAGCCAGCACTGATTCAACTAAAAACAGATCGATACTTTTCTTCATTAGCTGTTTGAATATATTCCCCTGCTCCGTTTTCAGCGCATCAACACAACTCATCACTTTTAAGCCCAAGTCATAGGTTTTGCAAAGCCATTTATCCAATACTTCGTCTTTGGCCAAACTTGAAAACCCGGTCCACAAGCGATCGTTAAAATCGTCGCCAACATCCTGTAAATCATCCAGAAGTTGCAGGTACGCCCCGTAATAATAAAAGAATTCCTCTTCCTCTTTTGTCATTTTCCCCATAATCAGGTAACCGTCGGCAACAACCGATGTGCCTCCCTTGTGAATGCAAACAGAAAATTTTTCGTCCAACCCAAGAGAACCTGCTTCCGAGATTAACCGCAAACTTTGTGTTTGAGCGCCGTGTATGGCAAGTAAACTTTCAAAAACTTCAGGGTAACAGTCGCGGTCCCAGTATTCTTCAATTATTTCGACCATCCGGAATATTTTTTCCTCCTGGCAGTTTTGCGCAGCAACCTGCTCCCCTCTCAACCGTCGTTCAAAACGAAGGCTGAAACCGATCTTCTCAATTGTTGGGATATTAGGATTGTCCAGATAATTATCGGTATAAGGATACAACATGCTGTAAGCAAAAATGGGCGGGGTCATTTCGATTTTCCGCCCTAACAAAAACTGCACCCCGTTCATGATCCAAACATTCCGGCAAGCCTGAAAAATATCGTGAAAACATATTTCCGGATCGTATGTCCTGGCCGTATTTACGAACTGAAATGTCGCCCGGACCATTTCATCAGAAAGGATCACCGCCAACTGCCCATCACTATAATCAAGCGTATCCCTGAAAAAAACATATAGCTGATCAAGCAAGGCCTGCTTGTTCCTGTTCATTGTTTCGCCCGAAAATTTTACTTGTTCCTGAATGACTTTCAAAAAAGCCTCGAAACGTTTTTCCCGCTGTTTTTTCTCCGAGGTTGAATAAACAGGCATCCCGCTTGGCAAAATGGCCTGCGACGAATTCCAAAGCTGAATAAAGCCGGCTGAATAGTCCATAAGTAGTTGATTTTATTCCTTCTTTTTAAAAGATGTTACAAAAAGAACCATATTTCTTTCAGAAGAAATCATATTTCCGATGAATGCCCCTATTTAATCGATAAAATAGCGTGCCCGGATATTTTTTTAATCACAACAATAATTTTGAGAGAAACAGATAGCAACGGCACAAAATTTTTCTATATTTGCAACGCCTTTGAGGAAAACACCGGATAAGGCACAGTGTGCAGCCGAAACGTCGGCAAACAAGGCACAACATTTATTGCCCAGATGGCGGAATTGGTAGACGCGCTAGTTTCAGGGACTAGTGTCCGCTTGGACGTGCAGGTTCGAGTCCTGTTCTGGGCACAAAAAGCCGCTATTTTAGCGGCTTTTGTCGTTTCACCCACTCACCCAACCGTTGAAAGTCTTGATCAAAACGTATATTGGCAATGAATAAACCTCTTGTATAAGTACATAGCGGTCTGCTGATCCGCTCCCTGCCTTCAAGAGGTTTATTTTTTGCTTTCAGCACATGGGTAGGGCATGTAATTTAAGTGTGTCTCTTTCATTTTAACGACATTCCGTTGAAAGTCTTGCTCATTATACATCAATCCACAACCATGTGGAGAATGATCTCCCTAGTTTTTGCTCAGTGCACCTCCAACGAGGCTTACGATAAATGCGAAAATAAAAAAGGCAATTACTATTTCCATCGTACGATTTTTACGTTAGTTATAAATTACGGTTCCATCCGTAGTTGAAAGTCTTGGTCATTTTACATCAAACCACAACCAACCTCTTAAATTCAAGTACATTCAATATGTTGAAAGTCTTGGTCATTTTACATCAAACCACAACCAAGAAACTTTTCATTCTGATCTCACATGCTGTTGAAAGTCTTGGTCATTTTACATCAAACCACAACATGGTGGATTTTCGAAAAAAAACTGTGCTAGTTGAAAGTCTTGGTCATTTTACATCAAACCACAACTGTAAATGGTAAACACTTCAATCAAAAAGAGTTGAAAGTCTTGGTCATTTTACATCAAACCACAACAGCATCAGCATGTTGATGCAAACGTTAATTGTTGAAAGTCTTGGTCATTTTACATCAAACCACAACATAATACCTGTTTTCAGCCAACACTTTCCGGTTGAAAGTCTTGGTCATTTTACATCAACCCACACCCCCATTGGCCATCGAACGGATAATGGTTAAGTTGAAAGTCTTGGTCATTTTACATCAAACCACAACGCCCGGGGCAACCACCCCATAGCACCCGCGTTGAAAGTCTTGGTCATTTTACATCAAACCACAACGATGTGTTTGCTTATCAGGCGCGGATAGGG
>JBNKTK010000055.1:0-22724 GCA_050298035.1 Mangrovibacterium sp.
ATAACGTTATAAAATTTTGACGGTCATTTTTGTCAATATCGTTTTTTAAGCCTCCGACAGGGTTTCAAACCACTGCCGGAGCATCAGAAGAACCCTGTCGGTGGTTAAAAACCCCGGCAGAGGTTATATGACATTGCCCGTTAGGATTGGTTCTAATCGCCAACAGATTCCGGCCTGCGCCGGAATGACGGGATGGAAAAGGGATGTCATCTTTTCAAACAGATGACATCCATAAATATACAGGACAGAGCGTTTTATCGCGGTTCGCCTGCCTGTCGGCAGACAGGGAAACCGCGACACCCAACGATCCTTGCCGATTTGGATTGCAATCCGAAGCTTTAGCCTGCCATCTCGTGAGGGAAACCTGTCAGCGTGCGTAGCTCCTGACAGCGTTGGCCGGAAAACAACGCGTTCCCACTGCGGCGCACGAAACTGCTCCCATCTCAAAAGGCCGGGTGGCTGCGCCTTGTTTCCACACACACTTGCCACCCCGGGTTCCGTTTCACTTCACCCGGGGTTATTGATATTTGACTCCTTCGGAGTCAGGATTTCGTTGACACAGATTCCGTACTGCGCCGGAATGACGGGATTTTAAGGGGCGTTCATTTTCCTCACAGAAAGTTCAATTGATCCCCAGCATTGCAGGTTAAGCAAAACTAAGATAAACAAAAAAGCACCTCATTTTCATGAAGTGCTTTCGGTGTGGAGCGAGAGACGGGATTCGAACCCGCGACCCCAACCTTGGCAAGGTTGTGCTCTACCAACTGAGCTACTCTCGCATGCTTTATATTTCTTGCAAAGAACTTACTGTAATCAGCTCCGAAAACAGCGATGCAAATATATTGCTAATTTTTCTTTCTCCAAAAATAAATTCTAAAAAATCAGACGAAACCTGCGCCCTGAAATCTATCTCATTTTAAACCAGTCAGTTTTTTTATCTCATTCAGTTTATTCAAGGCCTCAATCGGGGTCAGGTTATTTACATCCAGGTTCCGAATCTCATCCCGAATGGACTTTAAAACCGGATCATCCATCTGAAAAAAGCTTAACTGGAAGCCTTCCCGCTTCTCGGCCATCCCGTCCAGCGGCTTGGCCAGACTATCCTTGCGGTTGTTCCCTTCCAGTTGTACCAGGATTTCATCGGCCCGATGCACAACAGAAGGTGGCATACCCGCCATCCGTGCCACATGAATCCCAAAGCTGTGATTACTGCCGCCAGGCACCAGTTTCCGAAGGAAAATCACCTTGTTGCCAACCTCTTTTACGCTCACATTGTAATTCTTCACCCGTCCAAACGACTTCTCCATTTCATTCAACTCGTGATAATGGGTGGCAAATAAAGTTTTGGCTTTGGCATGCGGGTGTTCGTGAATATACTCCACAATGGACCAGGCAATGGAAATACCGTCGTAAGTTGAAGTTCCCCGTCCAAGCTCATCGAGCAGGATCAGGCTCCTGTCCGAAACATTGTTCAGGATACTGGCAGCCTCATTCATCTCAACCATGAACGTTGATTCGCCCAGCGAAATATTATCGGAGGCACCGACACGGGTAAAAATCTTGTCAACATAACCAATGCTGGCCGATTTCGCCGGCACAAACGATCCGATCTGCGACAGGAGCACAATCAGGGCAGTTTGCCGCAAAAGTGCCGATTTACCAGCCATGTTCGGCCCGGTAATGATGATCACCTGCTGATCATCCTGATCAAGCAGCACATCGTTGCTAATGTAACTTTCGCCAATAGGCAACTGCTGTTCAATCACCGGGTGTCGTCCCTCTTTGATATCAATGATTTTGGAATCATTCAACTCCGGGCGGATATATTCACCCTCAATGGCCGAAGTAGCAAACGACAGCAGGCAATCCAGCTTGGCAATAACAACGGCGTTTAACTGCACGGCCTGAATATATTCGGAAAGGGCAACCACCAGGTCATTGAAGATTTTTGCCTCAAGCGAAAGTATTTTCTCCTCAGCCCCAAGTATTTTGCTTTCGTATTCTTTCAGCTCCTCGGTAATGTAGCGCTCGGCGTTTACCAGGGTTTGCTTGCGTATCCAGTCTGCCGGAACTTTATCCTTGTGTGTGTTGCGTACCTCAATGTAGTAGCCAAACACATTGTTGAATGCAATCTTCAACGAAGGGATCCCGGTGCGTTCCGACTCCCGCTCCTGCATCTGAGCCAGGTAATCTTTCCCGGAATAGGCAATCTTGCGCAATTCGTCCAACTCTTCATTGATCCCCGGTTTTATCACATTCCCCCGGTGAAGCAGCATGGGCGGATCGTTAGTGATTTCACGCTCAATCCGCTCCCGTATCGACAAACACGGATTCAACTGTTCGGCAAAACGTTTCAATATCTCGTGATCTGTCCCGGCGGCATAGCTTTTTATTGGCTCAATGGCCATCAGCGCATTTTTAAGCTGAACAACCTCACGCGGGTTAATGCGCCCCACGGCAACTTTCGAGATGATCCGCTCCAGGTCGCCAATTTGCCGGATATGATCTTCCAACTCCTCCTTTTCATCCTGATTGGTCACAAAGTAATCAACAACCGACAAGCGTTCGTTTATAGCCGCAATTTCTTTCAGCGGCAGGGCAATCCAGCGCTTCAACATGCGCGCCCCCATAGGCGAGATGGTTTTATCCAGCACCTGCACCAAGGTTTTAGCCCCATCATTGATAGCGCCAAACAGTTCGAGGTTGCGAATGGTAAACCGGTCGAGCCAAACATACTTATCTTCCTCAATGCGCGACAGGGCCGTAATGTGCTGCACCTGGTGATGTTGTGTCAGGTCGAGATAATGCAACACAGCACCGGCCGCCACAACACCGTAACTCAGATCGTGCACACCGTATCCTTTGAGTGATTTGGTCTCGAAATGCCTCAAAAGACGGTCAACCGCGGCATCTTCGGTATAAACCCAATCATCCATGGTGTAGGTATAAAATTTACCCCCAAACACGGCGATAAAATCATTCCCTTTCCCTTTTTGAAAAAGGACTTCTTTCGGTTTAAATGAATTCAGCAGTTTGTCGATGTATTCAAAACTCCCTTCGGCCGTCAGGAACTCGCCGGTCGAAATATCAAGAAAAGCCACACCTGCCATTTTCTTATCAAAATGAACGGATGCCAGGAAGTTGTTTTCGCGGTGTTCCAGGATATTGTCGTTAATCGAAACCCCCGGCGTGACCAACTCGGTAATTCCCCGTTTGACAATCTTCTTTGTCATCTTGGGGTCTTCCAACTGCTCACAAATCGCCACTCGCTGTCCGGCCCTGACCAATTTGGGCAGATAAGTATCGAGGGCATGATGCGGAAAACCGGCCAACTCAACGTAACTGGCCGAGCCATTTGCACGTCTTGTCAGCGTGATCCCAAGGATTTCCGCCGCCTTGATAGCATCTTCACCAAAAGTTTCGTAAAAGTCACCCACACGAAAAAGCAACACCGCATCGGGGTGCTTCCCTTTGATCTGGTAATACTGCTTCATCAAAGGGGTTTCAACATATTTTTTTGTTCCGGTCAAAGCTTTTCTGAGATTTTGAATAGACTAACAAAGATAAATCTTTCGGTACAGGAAGGAAAAAATCAGGCTTTTTGTTCGCCTAAACTTTTCAACAAGTTACCAAATAACACCCGAACCTTTTCATACTGAAACAAGGTCGATATCGACATAACCACAATAACTTCTCAACTACATTCAACAGGTGACTATTCAACAAATCCACTTTAGCGCCAAACGCCAATAATTGCCCCCATTACAACGTACGAAACCAGGTCGTACCCGGCATGAATAAGGAAAAGCCGAAACTTCTGTTTCTCAAACAGGACACTACTAAGCCTGGCCGTGCCGATCCAGAACACCGAGATCACGAATCCGGCAAAAACCCCAAATCCAAGGTCGGCAGAAGTACCTAAAAACAAAGCCAGGGCAAAGGCCGCCAAAAAGGAAGTCAGAAAAGAAGAACCGAAAATGACCGTCATCGGCAAGCCTCCTTCTTTAACATTCTCGTCCGTGAACCCATTCAGTTCCATCCACTGTTTTCCGAACAAAACAGAGGAATACCAAATACTGCCAATAACAAAAGTGCTGAGTGAAGCAACAAGGATAGCCCAGATATTTAAATGGGCAATAACATTTGTTAAGTCCATAATTTCCAGTTTAGTTTCACAATCGTAACCTATTCAATTTACGAAAAACACAGAACATTATCTTATTTAGACTCGATTAATATAGCTTGTGCCATTAATTTTAGATATTTTTGTCTGAATTAAAGAGATGAATGATATGGGATGCAACGGATGCACAATAGATAACGAAAGTGACCGGCCTGCAATGCTGAGCACGCACGACTGGCTAAAAGATTTACCCGATACAACTCACCTGAGCAATATAGTTGAAGTTAGATTTAAAGGCACGCATAAAGAATTTTTCAGGAATGAGGAACATCTCTCCCTGAAAGTTGGCGACTTGGTTGTAGTTGCCTGCACCCCGGGGCACGATGTAGGACATGTGACATTAACCGGGACTTTGGAAAAAAAGCATTTCGACCGAAAAAAAAAAAACACGACCGGTATACCTGGAACAAGATTTACCGGAAAGCAACTGATGCCGACAAGAAAAAATGGGAAGAAGCACGCAAACGCGAATATGCCGTCATGGTGCGCTCGCGCCAGATTGCAGCCGAACTCGGACTGGAAATGAAAATTGGCGATGTGGAATTCCGGGGCGACGGGGCAAAAGCGATCTTCTATTACATTGCTGATGACCGGGTCGACTTTCGTGAACTGATAAGAAGATACGCCCGTGAGTTCCAAATTAAAGTTGAGATGAAGCAGATTGGCGCCCGCCAGGAAGCTGGCCGTGTGGGTGGAATTGGCTCGTGCGGACGTGAACTTTGCTGCTCAACCTGGCGTACCGATTTCTCAAGTGTTACTTCGGATGCAGCTCAGAAACAGGGCTTGTCGCCAAATGCAGAGAAGATGGCCGGCCGTTGCGGAAAGCTGAAATGCTGCCTGATGTACGAACTGGACACCTACCTGGAAGCTCAGGACGATTTCCCTTATGAGTTACTGACACTAGAGACCGAAAAAGGACTTGCCAGACACTTTAAAACCGAAATCCTGAATAAAAAAGTCTGGTACACCGTGGAAGAAGCCTACGGCGGAAAACCAATCGTATTGGATCTGAAAGATGTCAAATCAATCATCCAGCTCAACAAGAGAGGCAAAAAACCATCGCTCGACAGATACCTGCCCGAAGAGGAAAAGCAGGAAAATGAGATGAGCGTAGGAACAGCCAGCATTGAACTGATGACTGAAAAGAAAGTTGTCAAGAAACGGCGAAAACCAAAATTCAGGCGCAACAACAAATCAACAAGTCCATCGCAAAAAAGCAATTAGTGCCATAAAGGCAAAGGTTCTTGCCGGAGACTGCTTCATTCTCGTTCCTCGTCTTCGCAGTAACGTCACTCTGAGGATTCCGAAGCTATCAGGAGACGACAGAGTGTAAGTCTGTGCTCATAACTAAAAGAAATCATCTATTCTTCTTAGTTCCCAATTGGGTGTATTGGCAACAAAAACAAGGAAAACAAAAGGCCCCGCCGCTAAAAAACCCGGAAGCAATTCCCGCTTTCGGGGAATGAAACATCTTGCGGAACGAAAGCCAGCAAATAACCACCTCCACCGGAGCCAAGTAGTTTCACAAAAATATTTTGCTCCAGGTAGCGAGGAATCTGGTCTATAAACGGCAGCGGGATCATCTCTACAAAATGCTCCAGCTGAAAACGGGTGATCCGGCACAGGTTGTCAAAAAGCTTTTCAGGCTCCAAATTGATGAATGCGTCAACGGCACCATCATTGGCCGGCAAATAGGTTTCCCGGAAGCGTTCCTCAAACAACCGGTCTTCCATCTTATTGAGAAAAATCCGCACCAAGGGCGAAGTGGCGCTACTGATTCCCGTATCAATCAAATACATCTTCCAGGGCAGTTTGTCCAGGTGCAGGTTGGGCAACAACAAACGCTCATTTTCCAACAAAACAGGTTGATTGAGAAATGAGACCAAAGGATCGAGACCGGAGCTGCGCCCGTGGAAATACGATTCCATGACAGCAAAATCGTGTTGAAGTAATTCTGGCAAACTATGTTTCCGTTTTTCGCGCCCGACCGACTGATTATAGCTGCTGTATTCGTGATACAAAGCAGCACAAAGGGCGCCCGAACTGCCAACGCCATACTGAAACGGCACATCCGACCGAAAGATGGCACCTTCGGCAATGTCGCGGCTCAACCATTCCAGGTCAAGCGGAAAATTCAGTTTTTCATTTACCCGTTCATGCTTTAACCACGAGGCAAATTGTTCCAACTCCGAATGGCTTTCTTTCTCCGCCCGCGCAGAAGGAAAGCTGCCTGTTTTTACCAGTTCGCCCCGGTAACGCGAAAAAGGGACAGTAAGCGCTTTTGCACCAAACATCAGCCCATATTCACCAAACAACAACAATTTTGCAGAAAATACCTTCATCTTTATTCCATTACAGGCCCGTTACCAACACGATCATCCAGCCATTTGCCATCTTCAACAAGACTGATCAGTTCTTGCTGAATAAAGCCATGCACCTCTTTCTGATGTTCGGCCCAATAAAGCAGGTGGATATTCGGGCCGGCATCAATGGTAAAACCAACCGGCAAGCCGCTTTGTTTCCTGAAAGAACGGATTTTGTCGATAATCTGCAGGCTCTGCGGTTTCAACAGAATGAAGGAAGGCGATGAGCTCATCATAAGCGCGTGCAGGCTTAACGCTTCGGTTTCCACAATCTCCAGAAAACGAAAACGGTCATCCTTTTTCATCACTTGCAACAAGTCCTCAATATTCTGATTGGCTTGTTTGATCCGAGCAGTTTGGTAGGGATGCGTATTCATCAGCTCATGCCCGGCCGAACTCGAAACGCTTTTCTTCCCTGAGTCGACCAGCAAAACGGCATCGCACAACTGAAAGTAACAATTGTGCACCTGCTGGTTTACCGGCAACGCGTAACTATCGGTTGAGCCGGGCAGGGCAGCCGACTTTCCCCACCAGGCAAAGCCCGGAAAAACCGAGCGGGCAGCACTGCCACTCCCCAGCCGGGCCAGTCGCGAGGCCGACTGAATAAACTGGTCGTAATCCTGTCCCCTCCCGGAAATCTGCTGATTCAGGTCGGTCAGGCACAAGCCCAACGCCCCGAATGCTGATGCCGACGAGGCAATCCCGGCCGAATGCGGAAAGGTATTTTCACTTTCAATTTGAAAAGAATAATCATTGATCCAGGGCAGCTCAATCGAGAGCGCATCCAGGTATTTTCCGATGCGGGCCGCAAAAGGCGATTCCTCCCCTTCAAACAGGAAAGTCAAGCGCTCCCTGTTGCGAGGTAAAAGTTGTACAGTGGTTCGGGTACGTGCCTTCTTCAGGCTAAAACTCAGCGAGGGGTTCATTGGCAGTTGGTGGGGCTTTTTCCCCCAGTACTTCACCAATGCTATATTTGAGGGACAAACCCAGCCAGACTTCAATTCACTCATTCTTTTTATCGTTCGTTTAAAACCAGTTCTTTCCACGGGAAAACTACCCGCAGTCCTTTTTCCTTAAAATAATGAAGCACTTCCCGGTCGTTGAGCCGGGTGGCTACCAAATAAAAATCGCCCCCCCAGGCACCCAGCGATTTCACTTCTCCCTCAAAATCAGAAAAGTGGGTCGACTTTATCGTTGGAATCCCCAGCAACGCTGAAACCATTTTCTCATGTTCCGCAATCAGTCGCTGAAATTCCTCCAGGGTGGAAGCCTTTACAATTCGTTCCGAAAGCTGATTAACCCGTTCAATCTCGCCCTTGTTCACAGCTCCTTCGTTCAAAAAACGGCGCACCTCGTTCCGGGTACTTTTTTTCGATCCGGAGTAAATAAAATACAGGTTATCCAGAAACGGGTAATCCAGATCAATTGGTTCCGGTTTTTGTTTTTTCTGATAGAAGATTGGCCCATCAGCCGTTGCACAGGCAATATCAAACCCGCTGCCGTGAAAAATCAGTTCATTCAGACTGAAAGCATCCACACCTGCCCAACTGGCCAGATTGGCAATCAAAGTACTGCTGCTGCCCAATCCCCATTGGTTATTGAAATCGATTCGGGTATGCACTTCCAGCGAATTGCCCGGCTGAAAATCCGGGTTCAACTGCCTGATCATCCGAAACGTTTCCTGCAGGATCACTGCTTTCTCCGGATCGGAGCTGTTTACAATCTCAAAACCGGGCAGACTCAAATCGCAGGAAAACCAAAGTCCTTCCTGCATAAAAGCTTTCCAACTCAAAATGCCCGGCTGTTTCCCCGGGACAACATCCATGCGCTGCCCATACTGCAACGGCAAAGCAATTGCCCGGGCACCACACAGCACAAAATACTCGGCAGTGAGCAACAGCTTGCCGTGAGCGTAATATGTTAATTTATTTTTTTCTGTCATGTTTCAGGAATTGCTCCACCTCGGAGAAACTAACTTCCCTGTCTTGAAAATAAAGCCTTGCAGCCTGTTTTTGTTCATCGGTTGCCTGAAAACTGTTCAAAATATTGCTCAGGTGCATTTTCATGTGGCCATGTTGAATGCCGGTAGTCACCAACGCGCGGACTGCCGACCAGTTGGAGGCCAGCCCGGCAACAGCCAGGTACTGCATCAGTTCCGAAGCCGACGGGTTTTCCAGTATTTGCATGGACAGCTTTGCCAGGGGATGCAGGGCTGTTACCCCGCCAACAACGCCAACTGCCAACGAAAGCTCCATCGAAAAGATAAACTTGCCGTCCTCGATACGCGCATCACTTAAGCCGGCATATTTGCCGTTTCGGGCGGCAAAGGCGTGCCCTCCGGCCTCAATAGCGCGGAAGTCGTTGCCGGTAGCCAGCGCCAAGGCGTCAACCCCGTTAAAAATGCCTTTATTATGCGTCACTGCCCGCGAAACATCGTGACGCGAAATATGCACTGCACGCACAAATTTCTCAGCAAAGCGGACGGCTTCTTCCTGGTTGCTTATTTCAGAAAGCGCCTCAACCGGGCATTCCACCCAAACTTTCACCCGGCTTTCGGGCACATAGTTCGATAAAATGGCCATAATGATTTCGCACGATCTCTCATCGTCCGGCCAGTTTTGCTGCGCCGCCAACCAGTTTTCGAGGCTTTTCCCGAATTGCTCCAGGCATGAATTGATAAAATTCGCCCCCATGGCATCGCGCGTTTCAAACGACACATCCAACTGGTAATAATCAGGCAGTATTTCCGGTAAATATTTTAGCTGAATGTCGGATATCCCACCGCCACGCTTTTGCATCTTTTGGGTGAGATGGCCGGCTTCCAGCCTCAACACATCCTGTATTTTTGCAAAATGGAGCCGAAGCTTTTCCGGGTTTCCTTTCCACGAAAAGTGGAGCTGTCCCTTTTTTTCGGTGCCAATAACTTCGGCATGAAAACCAGCACGTTTGGCCCAAAAACCGGCAGCCTTCGCCAACGCGGCCACCACCGAGCTTTCTTCTGTTACCAATGGGAAAACGCGAAACTGACCGTTCACCAAAAAATTGGGCGCGACCGAAAAAGGGAAATGATAATTCGAGATGTGGTTCTCGCTCAAATCAGCAATAATGTTTTGGATCGGTTCATCCTTTAACTCGAAAGCCGATAACATCCGAGCCGTCGACTCGTCCAACTCCAGTTGCTGCACAAGCCAGTCTGTTTTTTGCTGTTTGCTGAATTTCGAGAATCCTGATATCGGTTTATTGTCCTTCATAATGGGGGTTCAAACGCAAAAAGGTTTGCGCCAACCGGTATGCTTTAAGCTGATTTTCCAAATACACTTTGAGGGTTTCGTAATCTGAAGTGGCATGTTTCAGCACCGACGATGCCATGCCGTAAACAGCAGACAACCTGCTCAGCGAAACCAGGTAATATCCATCGAGGTAATTTTTCAAACCACCGGAAATGATCAATTGTTTGCAGGCAGGCTCTGCCTCATCCACCAGGCTGTTGATGTCCTTCACCATTTGCAGGGCCGACTGCCCCACAAAAGCAAACGGTTCAAACAGTTCCCTCGTCTGCTGGTCATTGCGCATCAGTTCGAGCCGGGAGAAGTTGGTACCGCCCAACGCGCCTAATTCAATGGCCGCGATGGGCAACTGCAAAAGCTCTTTCAGGCTCTCGCGTCCCATTCCCTGCCCCACTTCCTTTACGATAAGCGGCACATCAACCTTTGACAACAATTGCTGAATGGTTTCCAACGGTGGTTGGCCAATCCGGTCTCCCTCGGGCTGAAAATATTCCTGCAACGGGTTAACATGAACAATCAGGCCGTCGGCCCGCAGTGTCCCGACCAGATCAACAATAGCCTGTTCCTCTTTATCCCGCAGCAATTGTTCCACCTGCGCCACTCCAAGGTTCGCCCAGAAAGGCCGGTCAGTTCCCAGTTCATCGCGCACATCAAAATCTTCCCAGTGCGTTTTATCGAACAGGATTTTCCGGCAAGACCCCAAGCCCATCCCCAAACCAAACTCGCGGCAGGCACGGGCAATATTCCGGTTGATGGACTTTGCCAAACCGGTACCACCAGTCATGCTCGATACCCAAAACGGGGCATTCATCGTTTTCCCCAAAAACGGGAAAGCCGATAGCTGCTCCGTGGGATGTGCGGCAAGCAATGGTTCGTAAATAAAGCGTTTGTCCTGTTCCGAGAGGCCGGTTTGAGAATCAAACGCCAGCTGAATGTGTTCGAGTTTGCGGTCTTTGTTCATGAGTTGTCGATAAAAGAGTAAAAGTAAAAAAAGCCCCCTTTTAATTTCTCCCCTGAGGGGAAAAATCTGAAAACTAATTATTACTCACCACGCAATCTTTTCCCCGCGGGGAAAACAAGAAAGCGACCTCTACTTTAAGATTGAACGGGAAATGACCATCCGCAAAACTTCCGATGTTCCTTCGCCAATCGACAGCAAACGCTGGTCGCGGAAGAAGCGTTCAATCGGGTATTCATCGTTGCGGAAAAAGCCAGCCCCTCCAAAAATTTGCAAGGACTCGCTGGCGACATCGCTGGCCACCTGGGCACAGTAAAGCTTCGCCATTGCCGACTGGGTACCAAACGGTTCACCGTTGTCCTTCAACCAACAGGCATGATAAAGAAAGGTGCGGGCCGTTTCAATTTTCATGGCCATATCGGCCAAACGAAAGGCGATGGTCTGAAAGTTGGAAATGGCTTTCCCAAACTGTTCCCGTTTTTTGGCATAGGCAACAGCCATTTCGTAAGCGCCCTGTGCCAGGCCAAGCCCCATTGCCGCAATGGAAAGACGACCGGAATCGATCGTTTTCAGCATGATGCGGATTCCCTGACCACGTTCACCCAACTGGTCTTCAGCCGGGATTTTGCAGTCGTTAAAATAGATCATGCCATTATCGGCAGCGCGCCACAGAAACTTTTGCTTCATATACTCACGCGTATAGCCAGGCGTGCCTTTCGAAACCAAGAAGGCCGTAAATTCTTTCTTCCCATCGGGACGCATGCCGGTTTTAGCAACAAAACTTAAACCCGAAGCCATATCGGAAGCGGCATTGGTAATATATTTTTTATGGCCGTTCACCAGCCATCCGTCGGCAGTTTCTTCAGCTACCGTGTCCACGCCCTGTGCGTCTGAGCCGGCTGTTTCCTCTGTCAGCCCGAAAGCCCAAAGGTTTTCAGCTGTACATAAAGCAGGCAGGTATTTTTGTTTTTGCGCTTCGGTGCCAAACTCAAGAATTGGCCCTACACCCAGTGAGTTATGTGCTGCCAGGGTTGCAGCCACCGAGCTATCAACACGGGCAAGCTCTTCAACGGCGATAATAAATGAAAGGTAATCGCTGCCTTGTCCCCCATATTCAACCGGGGCATGCATTCCAAACAGGTTAAGGCTGCGCATGGATTTAATCAGCTCGGCAGGGAATTGCTCCAATGCTTCAAATTCACCAATTACCGGCTTGATTTTTTCCTCAGCAAAGGCCCGAACTTTGGCCCTTACTTCGTGATGTACTTTTCTTAACAGTGCATTCATTCGATATTGATTGTTCGTTTTTTATGATTCGAGATCAACTAAAATTTCTTTGTCCTGAACGACTTTGCCTTTCGACACGTGAATGGTTTTCACCACCGCATCAACCGGGCTTTGAATGGTAAACTCGGTCTTCATCGATTCGATGACCAGCAAACCCTGCCCTTTGGTCAGACGGTCGCCCGGCCCCACCAATACATCCACCACTTTGCCAAACAAATCGGCAAAAACCTGCGACTGGACATCGCCATTCCGATTATCGCTTTGCTTTGTTAATTTGATTTGACCCGGAACATGCCTGCTTTTCAGGATAAACTGGTATGTTCCGATTTGCACCAGTGTTGCACCCGGCAAACCAGCCACAAACAAGGTATATGGAACCCCGTTTCGTTTAAACGCGAGTTTCACATCATCGTAAGAAACATCGCTCAGGGCAACGGGTTCATTCTTATAACACAAAGAATAACGATTTGCTCTCCCCCACATCACGCAATCGTGCAGCTTACCTTCATTTTCAATACTAAATGAAGGACAAATCCGCCGAAATCCAGGCTGTCCCCAATGTTCATTCTTTTCTGATGGATAGTAAAAATGATGAAGGATGTAGCTTCCCAACACAACATCAAGCGGAATCAGTTCCCGCTCTTCGTCCATTTCTTTTAAAATGAACGGAAGCTGCTTTTCAAGGAAACGGGTATCGATATTATTTAACTGAAATGCCTCTGACTGGATTACGTTTCGCAGAAATGACTGGTTTGTTTTCACCCCGCCGACAAACAGGCCAGCCAGCGAGTGTTCCATCTTCGACAAAGCTGCGTGTCGCGAACCAGCCTGAACGATCAGCTTTCCCAACAACGAATCGTATGACGGCGAAACAGGAGCACCTTCTGCAAGGAAACTGTCCCAGCGGACATTCTCCGGTACCTGCAAGGCCTCAACCGTCCCGGAAGACGGCACAAACTGGTGTTGCGGATCTTCGGCACAAATGCGCACCTCCACGGCATGTCCGGTTTGGATGATTTGCTCCTGTGCCAACGGCAACCCGTTTCCGGCAGCTATTTCCAACTGCCACTCCACCAAATCGAGCCCGGTGATGGCTTCGGTTACCGGATGCTCCACCTGTAAGCGGGTGTTCATTTCGAGGAACCAGCAGTTTTCCTGCTCATCAACCAAAAACTCGATGGTTCCAGCCCCGCGGTATTTCGCCGCTTTGGCAATCTGCAAGGCGTAATCGTAAAGCTGCGTTTTCAGTTCAGAAGAAACCGATGCAGCCGGAGCTTCTTCTATCAGTTTCTGGTACCGGCGCTGGATGCTGCACTCTCGTTCAAAGAAATGAATGGCATTTCCGTTGCCGTCACCCATCAGCTGCACCTCAATGTGGCGGGCATGGGGCAAATATCTCTCAACAAACAACTCGCCGTTGCCAAAATAGCCACGGGCCTGACGCTGTGCCTTTTGCAGGGACAAAGGCAAGTCCTCCGCCTTTTCGATAACCTGCATGCCTTTGCCGCCTCCCCCGGCCGATGCTTTCACCAGCAACGGAAACTGCAATGACGACAGCTCGCGGATAATATCGTTCACGGCACCTCGTGCCCCCGGGATAACCGGAATTGAAAAGCTTTTCACAAAATCGATGGCCTGCGTTTTCTCGCCCATCAGGCTGATTTGGTCAGCTGTTGCCCCGACAAATACCAGCCCCTCAGCCTCCACTTTACGGGCAAATTCAGCATTCTCCGACAGAAAACCGTAACCGGGATGAATGGCCTCCGCCCCACTTTGAAGCGCCAGTTCGACCAGTTTTTCCTGATTGAGGTATGTTTCGTCCAGCGTGTTGCCCGAAAGGACAAAAGCCTCATCGGCCAACTGAACATGCAGCGATTGCCGGTCATCTTCAGCAAAAACAGCAACGGTTTTTATCCCGAGCCTTTTTGCGGTGCGAATAACCCGAGCAGCAATTTCGCCCCGGTTGGCAATTAATATTTTATGGAAGGTGTTCTTCAATATTTACTAATTTCTTTATTTCGTCGTTCTTCCGTCTGCTTAATCGGTTATACCCCGATTCGGTAATTACCGCAGACGGCAAATGATCGTTTCTTCTTCTCTCCAGGGTTGCAGTACTTCATCCCTTCCCCGGATTATTATTGTTTTCCCTTTGCAAGGGGCGGCTTTTATTGTTTGTATAAGCTTACCGGCAAGGATTCTCCAGACCAGTCGGGTTTTCGTTTTTCGAGAAACGCACGAAGCCCTTCCTGCCCTTCCGGCGAGTGTACCAGGTCGGCCAAAACAGCGGCCGTGTACTCACTGTTTCCAATGCCAACCTCTCCCGAATCTACTTTCATGATCAGCTGTTTGCAAGCCTTTAGCGCATTGGGCGAAACAGACTTCAATTCGCCAATCAACTTTTCGGCTACCGCCATGCGTTTTCCGTCTTCGGCCAAAAAATCGACCAGACCAATGGCCTGCGCTTCGGTTGCCCAAAAGCGTTCGCCCGAAAACATCAACTTTTTCAGGTTTTGTGTGCTCAGTCGCTTTGCCACAAAAGGCAGGATAGTTGCCGGGATGATCCCCAGTTTGACCTCGCCAAAAGCAAAAGCAGTGGACTTTTCGGCAATGCTAAAATCGCAGGCTGCCAGCAGCCCATTGGCGCCACCCAACACGTTTCGGTGTGCCGCGGCAATGGTGATCTTCGGGAACAGGGCCAGCTTTTTCAGCAGTTCGGCCATGCGCAGGTATTCCTGCCAGTTTTCCTGCTTGTCGCGGTTTACAGCCTGTGCAAACCAGTTTATATCGGCCCCGGCACAAAAGGATTGCCCCTCGCCTGCCAACACCACGAAGTGAATACTTTTATCGGCTGCCAGTTCATCCAATACGGCATGCAGTTCATCCACCAACTCCGGATTGAGAGCATTGTGCTGCGTTGGCCGGTTCAACAAAATGGTTGCCTGAGCCCCCAACTTTTCGAGTTTTATATAACTGGTCTTCTCCATACACTACATTCTAAAAACGCCGTAACGGGGCGTGTTAAATTTCTGGTTCAGGGTAACCCCGAAAGCCAGCCCCAAAATGTCGCGCGTGTCAGCCGGGTCAATAATACCATCGTCCCACAGGCGCGACGAGCTGAAATAGGCCGTGCTCTCACGCTCAAACTGCTCGACCAGACTGTTGTTTTGGCCGTTTCCACCAATGGTTTGCAGCACACCCGAAGCCTGCTCGCCCCCCATCACCGCGATACGGGAATGTGGCCACATAAACAAAAAATCAGGATCGTAGGCACGCCCGGCCATGGCATAGTTTCCTGCACCAAACGAACCGCCAATAACAACTGTTATTTTCGGTACGGTTGAGTTGGCCACCGCGTTGATCAACTTGGCGCCATCGCGGGCAATCCCCTCGTGCTCGTATTTTTTACCGACAATGAAGCCGGTGATATTTTGCAAAAACAACAGCGGAACCTGTCGCTGGTTACACAACTGAATAAAGTGCGCTCCTTTCCGGGCGCTTTCGGCCGTTAGAAAACTCTGGTTGCCCAGGATACCCACCGGAATCCCCTTGATACGGGCAAAGCCGGTAACAAGTGTTTTACCATAGTCAGCTTTAAACTCCTGAAAATCGCTGCCATCAACCAAGTGTTTGATAACCGCCTTCACGTCTATCGGCTTTTTCAAATCAGTCGGCAGGTAACCATAAATATCTTCAGCGGGATACAAAGGCTCAACCGGCTCACTCAATTCAATAGCCTGCTTTTGGGGCTTCGGCAAACCAGCCACAATCTTCCGGGCAATTGCCAGGGCATGCTCATCGTCATCAGCCAGATGGTCGGCCACACCCGATATTTGTGTGTGCACATCGCCGCCGCCCAGCTCTTCGGCTGTCACTTCCTCGCCGGTAGCTGCTTTTACCAATGGTGGGCCACCAATAAAAATGGTGCCCTGGTTGCGCACAATAATGGTTTCGTCGCACATGGCAGGCACGTAAGCGCCACCGGCCGTGCAGGAACCCATCACGACTGCTATCTGCGGGATTCCCTCGCCCGACAAGCGCGCCTGATTGTAGAACACGCGTCCAAAGTCGAACCGGTCGGGAAACACGTTGGCCTGCTCAGGCAGAAAAATGCCGCCCGAGTCAACCAGGTAAATACAAGGCAACTGATTTTTTAGGGCAACCTCCTGCGCCCGAACATGCTTCTTGATGGTTTCGCGGATGTAGGTGCCTCCCTTCACGGTAGCATCGTTGGCAACAACCATGCACTCGCGCCCCTGCACCAAACCAATTCCGGTAACAATGCCGGCCGAGGGAAAAGCATCGTCGTACTGCCCGTAAGCTGCAAACGACGACAGTTCAACGAAGGGTGTTCCCGGATCAATGAGTAGATCAATCCGCTCACGAGCCAGCAACTTGCCCCGCTCGCGATGTTTTTCTATCGCTTTAGCCGGGCCATGCGAACAAACCGCCGCCAATCGCCGATGATATTCGGCAATAACAAATTGGTATTCTGACTGATTTGTCAAAAAAGGCTCCTGCTTCCCGGCTGTTTCTTGTTGTTTAAGTTTTTCCATGCCCTTGCTGAACAGAAAAAGATTTTAAAATCTTTTATTACGACAAAAAAGCGGGACATAAGTTCACAAAAGCGGTATTTTTTTTCGAGGTACCAATGGGATCGATGGGAATCAATTTTAAAAAACTTCAAAATATATTTGTACGGTATATTTACGTCCCTATTTTTAGAAAATAGAATTTGGACACAGGTTTTCCTCGTGATTGATAACCAGAGAAGAAATTCAAAATTAGCGAATGGATATTTTTACTCATACCATTTCGGGATTGGCAGCAGGAACTGTTGCTTCAAGCTTTTCCGCCAAACGACCGGCCAGCCGTTTTGGGATCATATCGCTTTCCGGATTTGCCGGGGCATTTCCAGATATCGATGCCATCAGCTTATGGTCACGGTTTGATTCTACTTTCGGGGAATTATTCCATTTACAGTATACCGGAAAGGATGTTTATTCAGCAAAATTGTGGTATTCCCATCACGGATTCTTTCACTCCCTGGTTGCAGCGATTTTATTTGCCGCCCTGATTGGACTCGTCTGCTATTTGACAAGGAACAAGTTTAAAGAACTGAAAGGAGGAAACCTGCTTAAAAGTTATCAATCCAACTGCTTGCTTTTGATTGGGTTTGTTGCGGGATACACCATTCACCTATTGGAAGACATGCCAACTCCCGCCTCTTCGTGGGGAGGAGTTAATTTTTTATGGCCAACGGAATTCTATATCGGAGGAACCGGCCAGATCTGATGGTGGCATCTCCATCCAGTCCAGCATCCTTCCTCATTATATCCCTTATGGATTTTACTATTGAAGTAATATTTCTCATTTAAATTTTTTCTATTAATTCTGTTTTCAACCATTTAAAAGCATCACTCTGATTGTATTTAATTTCGGGTCTTAAAAGAGCTTCCATATCACCTGTAAACTCTGTACTATCTTCTTTTTCTTCGATGTTTAATAAGAATTCCTTTTTACTTGGAGGTCTTTTCCCCGTTGCAAATGAAATGTATTCCTTAAAACATGTTACAATTTGCTCATAGTCCAAGTCTATATTTTGCCGAGAATAATCTAAATCAAACAAATCTCTTCCTTTGCTCCGTTGATATAAAGCCCTGAGTTTTGTCCCTAAGAGTTCGTTTATATTGTATGTTCTTATTTCTGCTTTACCAGAAAACCACTCACTTTCAATCTCAAAAGGGAAATCAACCCAATCAAGCACGTTGAAATGCTCTTTGCAGTTTATTTCCAGTTTCAATCGCATTCTTATTTCTTCATATTCCGATGTAAAACGATACAATGCTTTTGCTCCATGTCCACGAACTTGTGTCGTTCTTTGCTCTTCGAAAAAGGTAATTACCTCATTTAACTTTTCCATTATGGGTTTTATTGGGCCTTCTTTTATCTGCACCAAATCAATATCCTCAGAATATCGAGGTGCCGGATTAAGATAGAGCTTGTGTAATGCCGTTCCTCCTCTGAATGCAAGATTTTCTCTCAAAAAGTCATCAGAGAATATTTCCACTAAGGTTCTGGAAATGATTAAATCCTGCTCAACCTGAGAAAATTCTTTCCATGGTGCATGTTCCTGCCATTTTGCAATATATGGTTTTGGAATCATATATCACTTTCTAATTTTACATTAACATCTACTTTCCACCTATTGTCAACTGCTCCTGGTTTCTCTTTTGATTTTGGACTTAATAAAACAGGGAAGAAGTTTTTTGCCTTTAACTCTGAATAAATCATTTCTTGAAATTCCTCTTCCATACCAAGTTCTTCAAGCAAAAAACCGAATCTTTGCAAAGTACTTTTATTGGGATACCAACTTAAAAGTTCTGACAAATCGGATTCAGTTAGCTCTTCAGTCAGCTCCTCAATTATCGAAAGCATTCTGTTTATCCCACCCAATTTTGTCTGGTGATGGATTAAATCAACAATTGTTAAAGCAGGACTAGAAATTTTAAAAATCCCTGCATCAGATTTTTTCTGTTGAATATTTTTATCAGACCAGTTGGTTGTGGTAAAAAATCGAATGTCAATTGTATTTTTTGATATGTCGTTTAATTTTGGTTTCTCAGTTATTAAGTAATCTCGCTGAACCTGTTGGTGACTAGCTCCATGAAATTTAGCTGCGGAGAATAAACCTACGTAATAATTCCTATCCAGATATTTAAATAATTTTTCACAGTAAAGTTGTAATGGGAGTTTTTTTGCGGAAGAATATCTGGGTGTGATAATTAAATAAAATCCCTTTCGGAGATTTACTATTTCTCCTTTCTCTGACAATCTAAGGAGTTCGAATTTTAAAGAATTACTGCTACCTGCTGTTTCTTTAGTAATCTCATCCAATGAAAATGAGTAGTTTTCAATTGATAACAGATATTTTATATATTCTTTTGCATTCATGCTTAGTAAATATTCGATAAAAGTATCAAATTAATCTACTAATCTCAAATTATTACTACGATTTCTTTGTGCGATGGCTGAAACAACTCTTTTAATCCCGAAAGTTTTCGGGATGGAATTGGGTTTGCCTGTGGGATTTTTAAATGTGTTGTTTGTGGGCTAGCATTACTTGCTCGGTATCTCTTAGCATTAAAAACAACTTCATGACAAAAACAGTTCGGTTGCAAGCGACTGCCTAAAGGTCCTTTACGAGATTGGGTATCTGAAACCCGAACTAATACAGGATTACACGGATACATTCCTTGAACTGTTAAAATCGAAAAACAACCGAATGGTCTGGGGCAGCATGATTGGCCTGGCAACAATAGCCGAACTCAAACAAGATGACCTATTTCAAAAGATTGACCTGATTTTGCAAACGATGAAAAAAGGGACTTTGATAACCGAAGTTTGGGGCATTAAGACCTTAGCAAAGCTGTCACTGGACAAACCGGCTTACAAAGAAAAACTGTTACCTGTGCTTTTTGATTATCTGGAAAAATGTCGCCCAATTGACTTTGCAACAAGGGTTGATACCGTTTTGCCGACGATAACGACCCCGGAGGAAAAAGAAATCTTCACCCGGATAATTGACATGAAAGCACCTGAATTAAGCGATGCACAGGCTAAAAAACTAAAGACTGTTTTAAACCGGCACAGCAAGCAAAAAAAATAACGCCCAAACTGACCTGCCACTACAAGCTCAGGATTATTGTAAGTTCATGCTGATACGAAATCCGAACTGAGGCTTTTCGAAATCGCGAAAGCCCATGTTGAAGTCCACATCAAAAAGAAGGAAAACATCATGCAACCCGTAGCTAAGCTCCATGTAATTTTTAACCGACTCGCTGGTTAAATAATGCATCCTGATTTTTTCGCGGATGAGGGTCCCTTTTAAAAGCGGCAAACGTTTCAGCACAATTTTATCCATGTCCAACGTCGCATGTGCCTCCAGGTAGCGATCATTGCTGAAAAGTTCGTAATAGCCGGGCAAAGTGAATTGCGTATCCGGGTTTGAAAACGTCAAAAACTTATCATTCGAACTGAAGAAAGTATAATCAGCTGCATACAGCGCCCCGTCATTCAGGTACTTGCCGGCGTTCACAGTATAGCTCAGGTAATCATCAAAACCAATTTCCGCCTTCTGTTTGATCCCCAGAGTCAACAGGTCGAAATCCACCTGGCTGTTCAGTGCGTTTTTCACGCCTTTGGTATAATTTAAACTGAACGTGGGATAGTCGCTCCCTGCCGGATACTTAACGTGCTTACGCACCCGGTAGTGCTGGCGTGGTGTGAAAGACAAACCTCCTTCAACCAAAAAGGCTTTATGATTGTCTAACTGCCATGGTTCCAGCCCGTCAACAACGGGAATATTGGGTGTGTAGCTTTTATTTTCAAAATTGATCTCTTTAAACCACGAGTGATTACTGACCTGGCTCCGGTTTATCCATTGCACCCCGGCGCTCAGCATGAACCCGTTTGCAATTTCAGTCCTTCCGCTGAAATCAACAAACCGCTTCTCGTAAAACTTCTGAAAATTCTCTTCAAACAGCAGCGTATACAGGCCATTCTCCATGCTGTTTATCCCGGCATCTCCTTTAAAATCTTCGAGAGTGCGCCCGCCCTTTAGCTCCAACCATTGTTGTTTGGCACCATTGAGCCGATACCGGAGACTGCCATCGGCATACATCGTCTTCCGGGAAAAGGCATACGCGACCGAACTGTTCGCCGAAAGCTGATGCCCGAGTGTATCATTTAGCTGATAGGAAAAAGGCAACGTATACTTCCAGCCATCTACCGTATTGAAAGAAAGCCCTCTCAAATTAATAATTCCCGACACATTAAGTGTTGATTGGGTCCGTAAGCTGTCGGCACCGTAGTGGTATGATCGCCCCGAAACGATATCGGACATCTTAAATTTTTGTCGCACATCATGAATTGAATCCTTGTAAGCATCTGTACTCTGGACTGCGATCAACGAATCTTTCTTCCCAAATTCAACAGCCTCAGGTTCCGTTAACGGAATAGGGCGTATTGCCGACCAATAAGCCGAATCGTTCTTTACCGCTTTGTCCGATACTTTTACAGGGTTGACAATTTCCAGCGGCTCAGGTGGAAGGCTGCGTTTTGACTCTTTTTCCATCAGGCGTTCCAGCTTATACATGTCGCGGGTCGATAAATCTTCTTTATTGAGAAGTTCCGCAATCTTCCCCTGGTTCTTTGACGGCTCTTTCGGGGTCACTTCAACCATCGACTGTGGTTCCTGCAACGAATCAAGCAGGGCTGCCTCGCTCTCCTGTTGTTCTTCTATTTTTCCCAAAAACGAATGATCCAGTTTTTCATTTAAGTGCACATCATATTCCGAAAGCGATGCCACATAATCATATTTCATCCCAAACCCCAAAGCGCTCATATCCATTTTAAAGTCAAGACTTGTCGCCATCCACGTGTTATCATCCATCAGGCTATATATCTGGCGCATGCTTACTTTGGTTATGGGCATGTTAAAATCCAAATCGGCCGAGTGGATATTCCAGTAGCCTTCCACAATATTGATAATCCCTTCAAAAACACCTTTTCCGTTGTCTTTGGGAATGACTTTTACTTTATTGATTAAACGTCCCTGATCTTCGAAAACACCGACCAACTCAAACCGGTATGTTTTCAGTGCCAAACGGTCTACCGGCGACACAATGCCATAATCACTGACATTATACAGGTTGGTCGTTATCATCTGCATCGGGTTTGTATTGTTGTCAGTGCCCGACGAACGCATGGCTACCACCTGTTGTTCAAGTTTATCAGGCAACTCAAAGTGAATTTTGTTGTAAGACTCCATCACAAAAGGCTTGTCCTTTTTTATGCCTTCCTTCTCCATTTTTTTCTTGAACAGTCCCGGGATTTTATAGACAACACCTGAGCCTTTCAGGTATAAGCTGCAATCATATTCGGCCACCTGTTTACTGTAATACGGTGCCATTGCAATTGCGTGCCTCATCACATAATAGGCCGGATCCTCACCCGAGGCCAGCACTTTAATTTCTTTCAGATGAACGTCTTGATACTGAAGGGTGACATGGGTATTTTCCATCTCTGTGCCAACATGAAATTGCTTTGTAGCAGACTGATACCCGATGTATTGAAAGATCACGTCAAAATCGCCGGAAGGCAGTTTCAATTCAAAAAAGCCCTCAATGTTTGACGTTGTCCCGGTTTTTAACGACGGAACATAAATATTGGCATAAGCTACCGGCTGTCCGTTCTTATCGCTGATTGTTCCTTTTATTCCTTGTGCAGACAATAGCACCGGAAAAAGCAGAATAATCAAAGGTAATAGTTGTTTCATGTTTTCTGATTTGTTTTGCAGGCGCAATATAACAAACCAACAAACAGTACAACTGTATTTAACAAACTTTAATACAAGTGCAACTGAATACATCATGCCGGATAATCCTCAACGTAGGCCCAGCCATTCGTGCAGCTACTTGGGGAACATAAACAGGTATCCTTGCATCAAAACAAAATGACGCACGAGCCTCACAAGTAGCAAACCGCATCAATAAAGCTTCGTCAAGCCGGCATTACGGAAGTAATGGGATAAGATTTGTTTGTAGGAGTAGCCTTTTTCGCCCATCACAGCAGCGCCGATCTGGCAC
>JBNKTK010000056.1:0-22610 GCA_050298035.1 Mangrovibacterium sp.
CAGCCTGAGTTCACCCAAATTGACTGTGAAATGTCGTTTGTTGAACAAGACGATGTACTGAGCACCTTCGAAGGAATGACCCGTTACCTGTTCAAAGAAATTAAGGGCGTTGAAATTGAAGATTTCCCAAAGATGCCCTATCGTGAAGCCATGGAAGATTATGGTTCGGATAAACCTGATACCCGCTTCGAGATGAAAATCAAAAATTTGACGGAACTGGCAAAAGGTAAAGATTTTAAAGTATTTGACGATGCCGAATTCATTGGTGCCATTTGTGCCAAAGGATGTAGCGAATATACACGTAAACAGCTCGACGAACTGACCAACTGGGTAAAACGTCCTCAGATTGGGGCAAAAGGTATGGTTTACGCGAAATGCAACACCGATGGCACGCTGAAATCATCGGTCGACAAATTCTATTCAGAAGAAGATTTGAAAGCCTGGGCTAACGCTTGCGGTGCCGAACAAGGCGACTTGATCCTTGTCCTTTCGGGTGATAAAGCCCATACGCAGAAAGCCCTTGGCGAATTACGTCTTGAAATGGCCAACCGACTGAACCTGCGTGATAAAAATACATTTAAACCTCTTTGGGTGATTGATTTCCCCTTGCTTGAATGGGACGACGAAACCAAACGCTACTACGCGATGCACCACCCGTTCACCTCACCAAAACCGGAAGATATCCCATTATTGGAAACCAACCCGGGGCAAGTCAGGGCAAATGCTTACGACCTGGTGATCAATGGTGTTGAAATTGGCGGTGGTTCTGTTCGGATTTTTGATTCGGAACTTCAGGCAAAAATGTTCGACCTGCTTGGTTTCACTAAGGAAGAAGCACAGGCACAGTTTGGCTTCCTGATGAATGCCTTCAAATACGGTGCACCACCTCATGCAGGTATAGCCTTTGGTTTCGACCGCCTGACTTCGATGTTTGCAGGGCTCGATTCAATTCGTGATACAATTGCCTTCCCGAAAAACAACTCGGGTCGCGATGTGATGATGGATAGCCCATCTACCATTGCCGAAGCCCAAATGAAAGAACTTTGTATCAAGCTTGATTTAAACGAATCGGAATAACAACAAGAAAATAAAAATGATATAAACTAAAATGGCTGTCCCAAACGAGACAGCCATTTTTAGTTATAATAGTTACAGTGTATACTATTCTACAGTAGATTTCTTACGGGAAGAGTAGTTGATATGCAAAGCAGCCGCTTTACGCAATTCCTGCTTAATATCAGTAACAATACCCATTGTCGTAAATTCATCCACTTTCAGAGACGTAATCATAAACGGCACTTCAGCTTCATCACGAGCTTCACGTTCAGCTGTAATATAATCCATAATATCACTAACATTCGCAAACTGGTCATTCAACTGGATACGTGGTTCAGATCCAAACATATTTTGATATTGCTTGAATGGAGTACCGACGTAAATATAACTTACCAATGATTTTTTCTCCAATTTAGAAAGCTCGGTAGCTTCCGGAATATGCACTTGCACTTTAAGAGTAACTTCACGCATGGTAGTACTTACCATGAAGAAGAAGAGCAACATAAACACGATATCTGGCAATGATGCTGTCGAAATCGGTGGTAATTCTTTAGAGTCATTTTTTCTAAACTTTGACATACTATTTCCCTCCCGCTTTTTTAGGTTCAGCTTCAGATATTCTTGAAGGATAAATATCCTTTATCGCGCCTTGTTGATCCGAATCAAGTCTGTCATAAGGTTTGCCAAATTTCTGTTCGGCAATTTCCTCCCTGAGATCATTGATGGCACCAACCAACTCGTTTTGAACAGCAATGTAAGTCCCATATTGAGTCCCAACATCATTTCGCAAAGAGATCACCCCTTTTGTAATGCCTACCTGTCCGAAATAAGGAACTTCCTTCATCGTTTTTTCAGGCAGATTCTCATCATCATTTGGGTTAGCCATAAACTCTTTGGCTTTATCACGAAGATCTTCAACCCGCATAACTTCACCCTCTACCAATAATTGGTTTTTCGAGTTTACCAGAACAACAAATACGTTACGCTCCTTAATCGGAGGAGTATCATCATCTTCTGGTTGTTCTTCCGGCATAGGTGGTAGTCTGCGTTCGAGACCGCTGTCCACATCCATCGTGGTTGTTACCAGGAAAAAGATCAGCAACATAAAGGCGATATCCGCCAATGATGCGCTAGGTATTTCAGGTATTTTTTTGGCCATAATATTTTTCCTGTTTTTTTAGGTAACCACTTAATTATTTAAAGATACGAAAGACAGATCCGGCAACAGTTGCAATAATCAACAGAAATAACAGAATATAAGTTGCAATCAATGTTGTATCAATCAATTTAGCCACAGTAGATGTTAAAGTTCCGTCTGCGATGAATTTGTCTACACCATGAAACTGAGGGATAGCATCAGAAGCCATTACATACGACAGGATGACCACAACTGCAGCAAAACCGAGTGAAATCAAGCCTTTCTTAGCAGCGTCTTTATCCATAAATGTATGAATGATTCCGAACAATACAGCTACAGTTGCTGTTATCCCAAGCAAAATGTAGGTCCAGGTCAAATTCGTATTAATCCAGGCACCCATAGTAGGATCATTATCTTCTCCGATATTAGTCATTAAAGACACAATCAAAAAAGCTGAAACTACCAAAAGTACCCACATTCCGATATTTAATACTTTTTCAAGCTTCATAGCTTCTTATTATTTTTTAAGATTGTGTTTTACAAGAATATCAATTAAAGAAATAGAGGCATCTTCCATGCTGTTTACAATGCTGTCAATCTTAGAAAGACAGTAGTTGTAGAAAACCTGAAGGATAATAGCAACAATAAGACCCCCTACAGTTGTAATCAAAGCCACTTTAATACCACCGGCAACCAATGACGGGCTAATGTCACCAGCAACCTCGATAGCGTCGAAGGCATAAATCATACCGATTACTGTTCCAAGGAACCCAAGCATAGGTGCCAAAGCGATGAACAATGAAATCCAGCTCAAACCTTTTTCAAGCAAACCAGCCTGAACACCACCGTAAGAAACAACTGTTTTTTCAACAACGTCCAAACCTTCTTCTGAACGGTCAAGACCTTGGTAGAAGATACTTGCAACTGGTCCGCGAGTGTTACGGCAAACTTCTTTAGCTGCTTCAAGACCTCCGCTGGCCAACGCAGCTTCAACATTCAACAATAATTTTTTGGTGTTGCTGGTAGAAAGGTTCAGGTAGATAACTCTTTCCAAAGCAAAAGCCAAACCAAGGATCAAACAGATCAATACTAATGACATGAAAGCAGGAGTACCTTCAATGAATTTCTGCTTCAATTGACTGTGTAATGATTGCCCTTGTTCTGAGGCTGCAGCAGCTTGCTCTTCAGCATCAGCTGTCTGATCAACAGCAGGGGTAGCTTGCTCTGCTGCTACTTCTGTAGTTGCTTCTTCAGTTTGCTCCTGAGCAACGACATTGTTCGATGCTCCAAAATAAAGCATCCCAAGAACTGCTATAAACGCAAATAGTTTTTTCATCATTGGTTTTAATTTTAATTAGTAATTTCCTTAATTTTTTAATATACTATTTGTTTTTATTTCGATTGATAAGGGGAAAAATCACCCCTAACCATTTACAAAATATCCTTCGTCCAATTTTTTAAAGAACCAATCCACCACCTTGCTGGCGGAGAGAGAGGGATTCGAACCCTCGGTACCCTTTTGAGGTACACACGCTTTCCAGGCGTGCCAGTTCAGCCACTCCTGCATCTCTCCATTGATCCGGCACCGGATTTTCAGGGCTGCAAATTACAAAAAAAACGTGAAAAAAAAATAAGCTATTCACTTATTTCACCGCTCATACTTTTCTTGAAATGCAGCTTGATATCATCATCTGACAAGCCTTGCCCCAACAAGAACATCAATTTGGTAACGGCCGCCTCTGTCGTCATATCTTTTCCACTTACTACTCCCGCGGTCAATAACTCACGGCTGGCCTGATAGTGTCCCATCTTAACTGCACCGCCCTCACATTGTGTAACATTAACAACTATAATCCGTTGCCTGATTGCTTTTTTTATTGTTCTAATCAACCAGGGTGCTGTTGGTACATTACCCGATCCAAAAGTTTCAAGGACTATTCCCCTTAGCCCTGGTATGTTAATGATGTGTTCGAAAACCGCCTTGCTCATACCCGGAAATATTTTCAATACGACAACATTCTCATCGAAACTGGTGCTAACTTTTAATATCCCTTTATTCCTGGGGTAATAAATATTTTCACGAAAATATTTGATATCAACCCCGGCTTTTGCCAATAAAGGATAATTCACTGAATTAAAGGCGCTGAAATGATCAGCATGACGTTTGCTTGTTCGGTTTCCCCGGTGTAATTTAAAATCAAAATAAATACACACTTCCGGAACAATTGCCATGCCATTTATTTTCGCTGCCGCAATTTCAACTGATGTTATCAGATTTTCTTTCCCATCGGTACGTAAAATACCTATCGGTAACTGCGACCCGGTCAAAACAACCGGTTTATCAAGATTCTCCAACATATAACTCAAAGCCGAAGCTGTATAGGCCATCGTATCGGTCCCGTGCAGGATCACAAAACCATCAAATTTGCTATAATTTTTTTGAATTGTTTTAGCCAGCCGAGCCCAAACTTTGGGGTTCATATCAGAAGAATCAATCGGCGGATTAAACGTAATTGATTCCAAATTATACCCCAGGCGGTTCAATTCGGGAACCTCATCCAGTATTTGGTCAAACCTGACCGGGCTTAATGCCCCTACCCCGGATTTTTGGACCATCCCAATGGTACCTCCTGTATAAATCAGCAAAATCGACGGCTTAGTTGACTTCATAACTTTTGTGCGACGGATAAAAACACTTTACACTTTCATTAAATACCAAAAAGCTTTTCTGCATTTTCAGTAGTGATCCTCGCGATATCAGCAACAGAGAGTCCGTATGTCTCAGCCATTTTCCCAACAACATAGATCAGGTATGAACTTTCGTTACGTTTCCCGCGAAAGGGAACCGGAGTCAAATATGGTGCATCTGTTTCTAATAATATATGAGAAGGGTCAATTTTTGAAATTATTTGACCCAGTCCACTGTTTTTGAACGTAACAACTCCATTTACTCCAATTTTGAAACCATGATCAATTATCCATTGTGCCTGTTCAATATCCCCACTAAAGCTATGGAAGACACCTCTTAAGCCATCAATTCCCTCTTCCTCCAATGCACCAAAGACCTCGTTGAATGATTCACGAACATGAATCACAATTGGCAACGAATACATTTTTGCCAACCGGATTTGTCGTTTGAAAGCAATGGTTTGCTCAGCTACAAATGTTTTGTCCCAATACAAATCAATGCCAATTTCTCCAATTCCAACAAAAGTTCGTTTTTTCAACCAAAATTCGACCAGTTCAAGTTCTTCTTCATAGTCTTCACCAACAGAAGTCGGGTGCAGGCCTATAAGCGGAAAGCAAATTTGAGGGTATTGATCAGTCAGGTCAAGCATCTTCTTTACAGAAGAACTATCGATATTGGGCAGTACAATTTTTCGAACATCGTTTTCAAAAGCCCTGCTGATTACTTCATCCAGATCATCAATAAAATCTTCTGAATAAATATGTGAATGGGTATCAATTAACATGCACTACTAATTTTCCCACAAAGAAAATATTAAAAATGCAGATGACCTTCTTCTATATATTATCTAATTAATAAAAGATAGCCGGCAGGATGATACTTCACCTGCTGGCTATCTTCAAAAAAACGGAACGACTAAACGACACCCTGTGCCAGCATTGCATCGGCTACTTTCACAAACCCACCAACATTGGCGCCCTTCACGTAATTAATCCGTGATCCGTTTTGTCCATATTTCACACAAGTTTCATGAATTTCACGCATAATAATATGCAAACGTGCATCTACTTCTTCGCGTGTCCAGTTCAATCGTTGACTGTTTTGGGTCATTTCCAGTCCGGAAACAGCAACACCTCCGGCATTTACGGCTTTTCCGGGGGCATAATCAAGATGCTCCGAAAGATATTCGACAGCCTCTGCGGTACATCCCATATTTGATGCCTCGGCCAAAAGGAAGCAGCCATTGGCTACCAGCATCTTTGCATCATCCAGATCAACTTCATTCTGAGTCGCACATGGTATTGCAATATCCACTTTCTGTTCCCACGGTTTTTTATCCGGAAAGAATTCAGCACCAAACTCCTTCGCATAGGGCTCAACAATGTCATTATTTGTAGCCCTCAATTCCAGCAGGTAATCCACTTTCTCCCCATCAATTCCGGCAGCATCATAAATATATCCGTCAGGGCCGGAGATCGTCACAACCTTACCTCCCAGTTCGTTGATTTTTGCGATTGCCCCCCAGGCCACGTTTCCAAATCCGGAAACAGCAAAAGTATGGCCGGCAATATCTTTCCCCATCCGCTCCAACATGTGATGAACAAAATAAACTGCACCATAGCCGGTAGCTTCAGGGCGGATCAGGCTTCCGCCCCAGGCCAGTCCTTTCCCGGTCAACACGCCGGTAAACTCATTCCGAATACGTTTATACTGGCCAAACAAGTATCCTATTTCGCGGCCACCAACCCCAATATCTCCGGCTGGCACGTCGGTATTGGGGCCGACATGGCGCTGGAGTTCAGTCATAAAACTTTGACAGAAACGCATAATTTCGTTATCCGACTTCCCTTTCGGACTGAAATCGGCCCCACCTTTTCCACCGCCCATTGGCAAGGTGGTCAAGCTGTTTTTAAATGTCTGCTCAAAGCCCAAAAATTTCAAAATTGATAACGTAACTGTTGGGTGAAAGCGCAAACCTCCTTTATACGGTCCCAGTGCGGAATTAAACTCAACGCGGTATCCCCGGTTTATCTGAACCTCTCCCTGATCATTGACCCAGGGCACACGAAACATGATCACCCGCTCGGGTTCGACCATGCGCTCCAGGATTTTCGCTTTCTGATATTTTGGATTCTTTTGGTAAACTTCCCAGATGGATTCAACCACCTCTCTGACTGCCTGATGAAACTCGGTTTCACCCGGGGTCCTGGCCTTTAAGGCCTCCATAAAATCATTGATGTCTGTTCTCATCTTGCTCGTTTTGATTCAAAATGACTGTTTTCTTAATGCTGACAAAGGAAAAGATGAAATCAGTCCTAAAAACTGATTTTATGACAACTTTCCCAAGTCATAGGATGTTTAAAAGCAGCGTTATTCGACATAAACGGCAAGATACATGAAGTATTGAGCTTGGTCCCAGATAAATATTGACGGCAGTTATTTCCGTGGCAACATTGTTTCCGGTATCAGTACCACAAAACACAGGAAAACAGGAAACAGCTAAAATAAAAAAATGGCGCTTTTACCACGCCATTCTTTAAAAAAATACCCTCTTTTTAAACAAGCCCCTGTGCCAGCATTGCTGTAGCAACTTTTACAAAACCACCAATATTGGCGCCGTCGACATAATTAATCCAGCCATCTGGTTTCCGGCCATGCTTCTCGCACATTTGATGAATTGTCCGCATGATTGTGTGTAAACGCATATCCACTTCATCGCGGGTCCAATTCAGCCGCATACTGTTTTGAGCCATCTCAAGTCCCGACACGGCCACTCCCCCCGCATTGGCCGCTTTCCCGGGTGCATATAAAATTTTGGCTTTATGAAATTCGTGTATCGCTTCGGGCGTGCAGGGCATGTTTGCCCCCTCGGCCACGATCTGGCATCCGTTTTTCAGCAATTCCAACGCGTCGTTATCGTGAATTTCATTTTCGGTTGCGCAGGGAAGTGCGACATCGCAAGGGATTGACCACGGTCTCTGCCCTTCAAAATACTCACAGCCATATTTTTCCGCGTATTCTTTGATCCGTCCTCGCCGTTCATTTTTCAGCTCAAACACAAAAGCCAGTTTCTCAGCATCAATTCCATCTGGGTCATGAATAAAACCGGATGAGTCGGATAAAGTCAGTACTTTGCCACCCATTTGAATGACTTTTTGTGCCGCATATTGAGCCACATTGCCCGAACCTGAAATAAGCACTCTCTTTCCTTTAAAGGATTCCTGTTTGCCCTTCATCATTTCAACTGCGAAATAAACCACACCGTAACCGGTCGCCTCAGGGCGTATCAGACTTCCGCCCCATTCGATCCCTTTTCCGGTGAGTACGCCGGTAAATTCATTCTTCAGCCGTTTATACTGGCCAAAAAGATAACCGATTTCGCGGCCACCAACACCTATATCGCCAGCGGGCACGTCGGTATTCGGGCCAATGTGTCTGGCCAGCTCGGTCATAAAACTCTGGCAAAAACGCATCACTTCCTGATCCGACTTATTTTTCGGATCGAAATCGGAGCCTCCTTTAGCACCCCCCATCGGTAAACTGGTCAAACTGTTTTTAAATACTTGCTCAAAAGCCAGGAACTTCATAATACTGAGATTTACCGTGGGGTGAAACCGCAGCCCCCCTTTATATGGCCCGATTGCAGAATTCATCTCCACCCGGAAACCTCTGTTAACCTGAATATTCCCCTGATCATCCAACCAAGGGACACGAAAATGGATTACCCGCTCCGGCTCAACAAGACGCTCAAGTATTTTCATCTTCGAATATTTGGGATTACTTAAAAGAAATGGGGCAAGTGATTCAACCACCTCGTGGACAGCCTGATGAAACTCAGCTTGGTTTGGGTCAATGGCTTTTACATAAGCCATAAAATCTTCAATAAATTGACTAACCGGTTTTTCCATTGTTGTAAAGTTTTTCTAACCAAAAGTTCGGGAATCCAAACGTATTTCTAAAACTGTTCTTCAACAGTTCAACATGAAAAAGCGAGAGGCTAAAAAATAAATCTCATATAAAAATATATTTCGATCATCTTCAAACTGCTGCAATTCCCATCATTGTTATTCCTATTTTAAAAAAGAACCTTTCCCCATTTGAGCAACCTTTCAGTTCCGGTAAGTAATTTGTATTTTTGTCCCGAATAAAAACAAGGATTCAAGATGAGAAAAGCAGAAATTCATACAAGCAAGGGTGTCATGAAAGTTAACTTTTATGAAGAAGATGCCCCCGGCACAGTAGAAAACTTTGTAAAACTTTCAAAATCGGGGTTTTATGACGGATTAACCTTCCACCGTGTTATCCCCAACTTTGTTATCCAGGGCGGATGCCCCGACGGCACAGGTGCAGGTGGCCCCGGTTATACCATCAAATGCGAATTGAGTGGCAACAATCAATACCATGATCGTGGTGTTTTATCGATGGCTCACGCAGGAAGGAACACCGGTGGATCGCAGTTTTTCATTTGCCACAACCGACAAAACACAAAACATCTTGACCGGAACCACACGTGTTTCGGCAAAGTTTACGAAGGGTTAGAGGTCGTTGATGACATCAGGCCCGGCGATGTGATAGAAAAGATCATCATTATTGAAGAATAGCATGCAGGCCGGATAATCCCGGCCTTTTTTAATCAATCCAACTTCCTCTAATTACACCAGCTTTGGTATTTTCACAAACGACTTAGAATCGCACAAAAACATCACCGGTCATAAAATATGTCAACTAATTTTAAAGGAATCCTGCTAACGCTAAGCTCTGTTATTTCTTTTGCCCTGATGGCTGTTCTGGTGAGATCAATCCCGCAAGTCTCTACTTTTCAAACCAGTTTCTTCCGGTTTGCAATTGGGCTGGGAATCATTGGCATACTCGGCATGTTCCGAGTAATCCCTATGCGGTTCAGCGATCGCAAATACCTTCTTCTCAGAGGACTTATTGGCGGCATCGCAGTTTATCTTTTCTACCTGGCAATTATCAAACTCGGGATTGGGAAAGGATCGGTGTATGTTTATTCTTACCCGGTTTTTGCAACCCTGTTCAGCATGATCATTCTAAAGGAAAAGGTCGAACCAATCAAGTTCATACCGATCCTGACCTCAATTGCGGGGCTGGTCCTGCTATCGTTGGGAAATGGAGCGCAATCGCTGTCCGGTTTTGGGTGGTATGAACTAATTGCCATTGCCGGTTCACTGACCACCGGACTGGCAGTTGTTTTCGTGAAGAAGCTTCACGACAGCGACAACTCCTATTCTATATTTTTTGCCCAGTGCATCATTGGTTTTTGGTTGTTTTTAATCCCATCCGGGATAAACCAAAGCAAGGGAAATTCATCCGATCTGGTCATTCTTCTCCTTATTGGCTTGGTTGCAACAATCGGACAACTTTTAATGACCGAAGGTTATCGCTATGTCAATGTCGCGACAGGTTCGCTTTTTCAGTCCATGGTGCCTGCTTTTAACCTAATGAGCGGTTATCTCATTTTTGGCGAAGCATTCAGTACGACTGAAACCATCGGGGCAATCATCATTATTACATCCTGTTTTGCCCTCGTAATCATCAATTACCGGACAGGTATCAGATCGCGCATCTTAAAAAAGGTTGAATAGGGCACTTAAACATTCTGTACCATACGCTGTTTTTATCTTTATCAAATTGCAGGATATGGAAGAGCAAATTACGTACTACAAACAAAAACTTCAATTCGAGACAGACAGCTGGGATTTATATGAGGCACTGAAAGTTTCTGATGAGATTGTTGTCGTTGATGCACGTTCAACAGAGGCATATCAGCTTGAGCATATTCCCGGGGCAATCAGTTTTCCGCATCGGAACATGTGCACCGAGACAACTACGGACATGGACCGTTCAAAATTGTATGTCACCTATTGCGATGGCATTGGGTGCAACGCCTCGACCAAGGCAGCCTACAACTTATCGCGGCTGGGATTTCGCGTAAAAGAATTGATCGGCGGCCTAGACTGGTGGAAACGGGACGGATATGAAACCAATGGGGCACACGCAAAAAAAGAAGAACCATTGACCTGCGGCTGTTGATATTGAAGCAAACAACTCAGTGATAGGGCAAGATAAAAAGCAAGGATGAGGTTTTCATTTCATTTTTGCCGGCTTCACAATTATCAATATCACCAGGAACATGAGGATTGCAGTAATCGAACCTCCCCAAAAAGCAGCAGGAATACCTCCGGTTGCATAAAAAATACCGATCAGCAGGGGGCCAATGGTCTGCCCCAACCTCAACACCATCGAGTTGAGCGACATAAAAGCGGCACGTTCCTCGATGGAAGCCAGGCTGACCAACCAGTTTTGTATCGCAGGGATCAGAGCGCCATGTCCTAATCCAAATAGAACGATCCCTGAAAAAACACCTACCCAATGAAAGGACACACTCAACACACTCATTGACAAGAAATAGAAAACAGTTGCCGTTAGCAATTGCCGCTTCGGGGTCAAAAACCGGCTAATCCGGGGTAATTGGGAAGAAGTAAAAGCTGTCACCAGCGACATAACAGACATCGTTGTGCCGATGACGACCGAACCCGCTCCCAAACGGCTCTCGAGCAGCAAAGGAAAATAAGTAAGATAAGCGCCATACAAGATCACAAACAGCAAGACATTCGATATAAAAAGCCCCCAAACCGTTCGACGGTTAATGGTTCTCCAGACATTTCCGAAGTAAGCTTTCAGTATCCGGTTGTTTTTCGGTTCCGGATTATTCAGTCCGTAGACGACCCAAATAGCAAGCGGGACAGCCAATATTGGCAGAACGAATATATACGGCCAGCCCAAGACCGTCAACAAACCGCCAATAGCCGGATACGAAGCTGTACCAATGCTCAGGACACTGGCATTGTACCCCATCGCGGCGGTTCTACGCTCTCCCGAAAAAATATCGCCAATCAAAGTCACATTGATCGTGCCCAGCGCACTGGCCCCAATCCCCTGGACAAACCTCAATACCAGCAACACTTCAAAATCACGGGCAAAGGCACATGACAAACCAGCCAGGCCAAAAAGGATCAACGAGGGCACCAGGATGACTTTTCGCCCAAGCCTGTCGGCCAACACCCCCACAACCGGCGTGAGAAAGATGCCGGGCAGTGTAAATGCGGCTATCAGCCAACCAACCTGATGAGCTGTGATACCAAAATAGCGGATGATCTCTGGAAAGGCCGGCGTGATACTGGCAACCCCCATCACTGCAACCAGGGTCACACCGAAAATGACATACAAATTTCTATCACGGAATACAGAATCAGTTTTAGCCATAATTCGTTCTCCTAATAAACTGAAAACCCTTCACTTAAATTGATCACGCTATTACCAACAACAGGAAGCCAACACTATTTGATAAATATAACCAAATCAACTTAGACTATAAGAAAATACGCGGAGTAAAAAAGTAGCAACTCGTCATCGTACCACGGGTACTGTTCCGAACCATACGGAGGAAATATTGCGGCAAAAAAAATCCGGTTTCAGGAATAAAACCGGCAAACCTATGCATACAAAAGCACCAAACTCTTTTCAATTTTTCAACTACTGAAAACAACTCACCACCAAAAGCCCGGCACACCAACAAGTTACGGGTCGTTCCCAGCAGTTTTTTTTGCTATTCGTTTGCGTCAACTACACTATTTTCCCCACCAAAACTATTAGCAACGTAGCGATCAGCTTCAGGATCATTTACCCAGGTGCTGCCGTCAATCAAATAACGAAATTCGTACGCGGCACCTTTTTCCAATTCCAACAGAGCGGTATAATCGCCTGTCTTTAATTTACCCATCGGGCATGCATTCACGTCCCAATTGTTAAAATCACCAACCAGGGCAACTGATCCGGCGCCATTGACCACGTCTTTTGAAACACGGAAAGTAACTTTACAAACCGGTTTCGATTTTAAAACTTGTTTCTTTAAACTCATAACTAAAACTTTAATGAACTAAATTTAGGATCTAACTTTTATCAAAAATAACAGAGATTGGCATCCGGAAAACAGAGAAGCACCAAGCACATAGCTTGTTAGCATAAATTTAACACAAAAGAGATTATTTATTTACGAAACCGGGGCAATATTAATACCTTGATGTTCCAACCGATGTAACTGTTGACGAAATGACTTTTGTTGTCATGACTGCTACCCCGACAATATCGACAATACCAATTACTTCATCCTTTAATTGCTGAGTTCTCCTGACATCAGCTTCTGCCTCTGTCGTCATTCCCAATTCAGCTTCCAATTCAGATCGAAGTTGATATGATTCGAAGTACCATGGGTTCATTTCAATACTTTTATTTACCAGCCCCATGGCCTTGTCTATTTTTTGTTTTTCTCTTTTCGACAACGCTTTTTTATAATATTCACGGGCAATATTGTCCCCCTTCTCCATCGAATTTTTAATAAAATAATTGATAACCAACTTAAATTGATCTTCGACCGGCTCACCTGCATTTTGCGCGGGTGTCCACATGCCTTTCGTTTCCAACAACGCAGTCATAACCGAAGCCGAAAGCTGTTTATCCGGCGATTTCAAAACATCAATCTGATCCAGCGCTCCTTGTTCTGTAACTGAAAACTGAACGACAACAGTACCCTCTAGTCCTGACGCCATTAGTTCAATGGGGTATTTCAACCGCATCACAATAAAGCGTTTGAATTCATCATTGTACTTGGCTCGTTGTTCCGGAACCTGCTGAGAATAGGAAGATCCAATACAAAACACTAAAATCAGAACGAAAAATAAAGCTTTCATCAATATCAAAAATTAGGATTGGTACTCAATATTATCAGCGTGAATTTACAAAACAATATGATTGATTATTCAACATAACAACATCCATTCAGGCAATTTTAATAATTTGGATTTATTCAAAATAAAACACACCAAACTTAGTCCTCGATAAAAACGAAAGGCCAGGATGAATCAAAGAAAACACCGCTATTCCATGCAAAACACCTATTCCTCAACCGATTTGATCGATTACATCGCCTGGAACATTTACAAGAATAAATGACGATTGAAAAAAAGATAAAAAAAAGCCGAAACGGAGAAACTCCACTTCGGCTTTTTATCATTTGTAAAGAATTCTAATCAGAATTTAAAAATGGGGTGTTAAAAAGTCCTGATCGCACGAACGTAGGCTGATGTGTTCTTATAGAACACATACTGGGTACCACTGCCGAAATTCTGAATCGCAGCATTGTAGGCATCATACTCGGTGGAACTCCAATAGTAACCACCGGAAAAACCGCCAATCGCAACTCTGTTCAAGTAAAGTTTGCTGAGTTCGTCTTTACTTGGCAAATACCAGTCACTATAACCACCTAACACTAAATCGTTACACAATTGGGCTGCATAGCTTCCTGCTCCCTGACTTGAAACAATGGTACTCGTGTTTGTACTTCCAGTACCTATTGCTGTTGCTGTTACCCCATAAAATGTGTAACCCCCATTATACCATACGATCCCAGTACTTTGGTCGCTTGATGCAGCGATTAAACCATGTGTCTCACCCGCAACATAGCCAGCATCTCCACTAACAAAAATATAAGCGATTATGCCTCCCTGATAACTATCACCTACCGCTGGGGTTTTTGCAGAAGTACCGTCATAATTCATCCATTCTGTACCGTTGTAATAATTAGGCAAATGGGTTGTTGTATTATAAACAGTCAATCCTTCGTAAACAGTCATGGTATCTCGGTCAGCCTGGGTCGCAATTGCAATTGCATTTACCACATAGGGGCTTGCAGCTGTGCCTGTGCCAGTTACTGTTACGTTTGTGCCAGCTGTCACTTTGGTCTCAGAGCCATCGGCTGCCGCGGGTATTTCACTGCGGACTTGTGCTATTGAATCTCCCAAGGCGACCTTTGTTGCCAAGGTGCTTAAATCCTGGTCACCCGTGTTTGTCCCACTTAAATTCCCTAAATTGCTGATGTCGGAAGCAGTAATATTAGATGCCTGGCTTGCCGTGTAAACAGGGTCGGTTTCACTATCCAGCTTATTATTCCAGTTAGTGGTGTCGGTTGCGGTTATCCCACTAGCTACTGATGCTCCGTAAACAGGGTCAGTTTCTGTGTAGCTGTCCAATTTATTGTTCCAGTAAGTTGTATCAGCAGAAGTAATACCTGATGCGACTGATGCACCGTAAACAGGGTCGGTCTCTGTGTAGCTGTCCAATTTATTGTTCCAGTAGGTTGTGTCAGTTGAAGTAATTCCTGATGCTACGGAGGCACTATAAATCGGATCAATCTCATCGGCATTTGTAAACAGATCCGGCTTATTCTGGATATAAGAATCCAGGGTAGTGTCGCTCACGCTCCAGTCTGACTGGACATTTCTTTCCGCGCCAAACTCCAGGTATTTAAGTTTTGTCCGTTCGTCAAAGGTCATCACCCTTCCGCTACCAGCATCTGTAATTAATGCAGCCGGGGCATCTAAATAAACGGGATCTGTTTCGGTGTAATTGCCCAGCTTACTGTTCCATTTTGAAGTATCTGCTGCTGTGATCCCTCCTGCTACAGAAGCCTCAAATACAGGATCAGACTCTGAAATAGTTGGTATTATTTTATTGTTCCATTTCGCCGTGTCAGCAGATGTGATCCCTCCTGCTACCGAAGCTCCAAATACAGGATCAGACTCTGAAACGGTTGATAATTTATTATTCCATTTCGCAGTATCAGATGCTGTAATTCCCTTCGCTACAGAAGCATTAAATTCCGGGTCAGTTTCATTGATCGTCCCTAAAATGGCATCGGCTGTTTTTGCATGCAGTGCGTAAGGAACACTCAACAATTCACTAGTCCCTGTAATTGAATAGTCAGAACCTCCGGCTGGATCAGTCTCCGTTTTAATAAAATAGGGACCACTTGCCCAGTCAATAGTTGAGAAATCTCCCGAAACGACGTTGCCAGCACCAATTTCAATACTTACCAAGCCATTAATATTGGTTGTTGGATTTTGTGTTTCCACATACACTGCTGCCCCTGTCGAAGAGCCCTGCAATATGCTTACCTGTATACCAACCGCAGTATTGGCAACCAGCTCGTTGGCATTGTCGCGGACGACAGCCTGATAACTCATTTTTTCAGGGACCTGTGCAAATACACTCCCGACAACTGCGAACACAATAAATAACTGAAGTATAATTTTTCTCATAATTACATTTTTTACACTTGATGAAATCGATTTAATTACTTTTTAATGATTTTAAACGTCTTCACGTCTTGTCCCTGTTCCATGACTTTCAGGAAATAAGTGGCCGGCGAAAGGTTAGCCACCTGAACCCTGACTTCACTGTCATCCACTTTCCCCTGGGACAAAAGGCTCCCCGAAACATTGAATAGACGGTATTCCAACTTGTCTTTAGATGGAGTATAACCATCAACCCTTAGGATAAGGTAGTCGGTGGCAGGGTTCGGGTACACCGAACAGGACAGACTAATAAGCGATGCATTGCCTACACCTGTCACAACAGTGATGTTGTAGGGCTGCTGGACACCTTGGGAAATAGAATACTCAGTACCATCCACAACGGTATAGGCCACTTGCCCTACTGAAAAACTGACTGTCCCTCCAGTTCCCGATGCGTTCCCACCCGATACCGGTATTGCCTCCTGAGCGGACAAGCTGGAAAGCCCCATCACCAGGAAGAAAACAGCGATCAAATTCAACTTTTTACATCTCATCTTTCTTCTTTTAGTTTAACAAAATATGTAGCGTCTTAATATTTTTCCTTTGCTCAAATTTTATGGGACTGAATTTATGTGCCTGGTCAATCAAATGGTGATGGGAATTGGGAATCGTTGAGACAAGCGATACATTTCTGAAGGGAGTACGATTCCTCATACGGTCATTCATCTTATCATTAATCAGCAAAGCATACCAACTGCCTAAATCCGTCAACACCACTTTTAATTAATTAAAGATTCATCATTATAACCACTTCAACTGCGTTTGGTTTATGTCGTAAGCAATTTTTTTTCACCAATATTCTTCTATTCATTCAGCATTTATGGTTTGTCCTTATTCTCAATGCAATACCTACCATCAAACCTTCTCTTTTCAATTTAACAAATAACAAATACAGAACATATAAAGTCAAATCAAAGACAGAATTAATAATTTGGATCAAGCAACTCCGAAAAGCGACCCAACACCTAAACATAGTATTGGATTTTTTCCAACGAGTAAATACAGAAAAAGCAATCAATACGGATTACCCGCAAACTATAGACACAAACCTATGTTCTATCCTCTCTTTTTTCCTATCTTTGCGCCTCAGTTTTAAAATGCTTTTAATCAACCATTACCATGGAATACAAATTCTGGGAAATCGAGCCGAAATGGCAAGCTTACTGGGAGGAACACAAAACCTTCAAAACCGAAAACGATTTTTCGAAACCCAAATATTACATCCTCGACATGTTCCCTTATCCATCAGGAGCAGGGCTGCATGTGGGACACCCCGAAGGCTACACGGCCACCGACATCATCAGCCGCTATAAGCGGATGAAAGGATTTAACGTGCTTCACCCAATGGGTTGGGATGCCTTTGGATTGCCGGCCGAACAATATGCCATTCAAACCGGCACACACCCGGCCATCACCACCCAAAAGAACTGCGACAACTTTCGCCGCCAGATTAAAACATTGGGGTTGAGCTACGACTGGGACCGCGAAATCAACACCACCGACCCAAAATATTTCAAGTGGACACAGTGGATTTTCACCAAACTGTACAATACCTGGTTTGATGCAGAACAAGGCAAAGGCCGTCCGATTAGCGAACTGCCGATTCCGGAAGAAGTAAAAGCCGAAGGCGATGCCGCTGTTAAAGAATACATCAGTAAAAAACGCCTGGCCTATTACGACAACGCCCAGGTTTGGTGGTGCGACAACTGTAAAACGGTTTGTGCCAACGAGGAAGTGCTGACCGACGGTTCGCACGAAAAATGCGGGCACCAGGTAAAACGCAAAAACCTGAAACAATGGCTGCTGCGCATTCCGCATTATGCCCAACGCCTGCTCGAAGGGTTGGACGAACTGGATTGGCCGGAAGGCGTAAAAGACATGCAAAAAAACTGGATCGGCAAATCTACAGGAGCCGAAGTGGATTTTGAACTGGCCGGGGTTGATCAGAAACTGCGCGTGTACACCACCCGCCCCGACACCTTGTTTGGCGCTACCTACATGGTGGTTTCGCCCGAGCACCCAATGATGGACGAAATTGTAACTGCCGATAAAAAAGAAGAAGTTGCCAAATACATCCAGGCGGCTTCGCTGAAATCGGACCTGGACCGCACGGAACTAAACAAAGATAAAACCGGTGTCTTCACCGGACGTTACGCCATCAACCCGATCAACGGAAAGCAAATCCCGGTTTGGGTGGCCGACTATGTGTTGATGGGCTACGGAACCGGCGCCATTATGGCTGTTCCGGCACACGACACCCGCGACTTCGAGTTTGCCGTGAAATTCAACATCCCGGTCATTTGCATCCTCGATCCGAAAGATGCCGAAGCTGAAGTCCGCGAACAGGTACTGGCAGGCAAAGCATGCTGGACAGAAGACGGCGCCTACATCAACTCGGCAAGCGACGAAACAGGAATTGACATCAACGGACTGAACAAGAAAGACGGGATTGCCAAAGTAATTGACTGGCTCGGAGAAAAAGACCTTGGCAAGGCGACTGTCAACTTTAAACTGCGCGACTGGCTGTTCAGCCGCCAGCGTTACTGGGGAGAGCCATTCCCCGTTATCCACTGGGAAGATGGCGAAGTGACAGTGGTTGAAGACGACCTGCCGGTGACTTTGCCCGACCTCGAAAAATTTGAACCGGGTGAAGGTGGCGAATCTCCGCTCGCCAATGCCGGCGACTGGCTAACCGTGGTTGACAAAAACGGCCGCAAAGGACGCCGCGAAACCAACACCATGCCGCAGTGGGCTGGCTCGTGCTGGTACTACCTGCGCTACATCGACCCGAAAAATGACGAACAAATCTTCGACCCGAAAGTAGAAAACTACTGGATGCCGGTCGACCTGTATATTGGCGGCGCCGAACATGCCGTACTTCACCTGCTGTATTCCCGTTTCTGGCACAAAGTACTTTTTGACCTGGGAGTTGTATCAACCAACGAACCGTTTAAAAAGCTGTTCAACCAGGGGATGATCCTGGCATTTGCCTACGAAACACAGGCCGGCGCCAAAGTGGCTTCGGATTTGGTTGAAGAAAAAGACGGCAAATATTTCCACATCGAAACCGGCGAAGAGCTGCGCCAGATTGTGGCCAAAATGTCGAAATCGCTCAAGAACGTGATCAACCCCGATGATGTGGTTGAAAAATACGGCGCCGACTCGCTCCGCCTGTACGAAATGTTTATGGGGCCACTGGACGACACCAAGCCCTGGGCCGAAAATGGCGTAAAAGGAGTATTCGGATTTTTAGGCCGTGCCTACCGTTTCTTCGGCAACCTTGATAACATTACCGAAGGCGAAGAAGATCAGGAAGTATTGAAGCTGTTGCAGCAAACCATTATTAAAGTAGGCGACGATATTGAAAACCTAAAATTCAATACCGGTATTTCGGCCTTGATGGTTCTCAACAACCTGGCCATGAAAAAAGGCAAAGTAACCAAAGCAACTGCCGAAACCTTTGCAAAAATCCTGGCACCGTACGCGCCTCACCTGGCCGAAGAACTGTGGCAATTGTATGGCAACACCAACACGCTGGCTTACGAAGCCTGGCCGGTTGCCGACACCAGCCTGCTGGTTGAAGATTCGTTTGAATACCCGGTTTCCTTTAACGGCAAAGTTCGCTTCAAACTAAGCATGCCAATTGATGCGCCCAAAGATGAGATTGAGAAAGCAGTGCTTTCGCACGAACTGGCCCAGAAATGGCTGAACGGCGGAACACCCAAGAAAATCATCATCGTTCCCAAAAAGATTATCAACGTGGTTTTGTAACCACCAACAATATCTACAAAGAATCCGGCCTTTACCCAAAAGCCGGATTTTTTGTTTTTGGGTGATGCGGAATCCAATTTTAAACGAGGGGAATTTGGGGAAGATTATAGAATGGCTGTCAACAGGAGGCTAATTGTTGGCAATTGTCATTCAAATCATTATTAGTCTAAACATCAGTGCAATCAACAATCCAATTGCGGAAGAAAAAGATAAACTTCTCCATAAAATTTTCATAGAATCAATTTGAAAATATTGTCGAACAAATCGAGTGTTTGCCAGAAAAAGAATCAGAATCGGAACAATTAATAGCGTCCACTCAAGGTTTATAAAATCATTGTTCATTAAGAAGAAAAGCCCAATTGAAAAAGTCGGAAAAAGAAGCAATAATTTATATCCAATATTTTTTTTAATAAAAAGCCCGATAAAACTTATTACTATCATTACAATCTCAACAAAAAAACCACGATGTAACAAAATCATTAATAATGAGAAATCAATTTTGAAACCATAAGCAATCTTTATTGTTTCAAATTGAGAAATCGCAATTGTGGTTCCTTTAAGTAAAAGAAGGATTCCAATCAATATTATTAACCCATATGTCAGCTTTGGTCTATTCATAATTAATGCTAACGGTTCACTTGCAAGTTGTCGTTGCGGATTTCCCTGCCTGTTGGCAGACAGGGAAGAGCGTCAGTGTCCGCAGGACGAAGACGGTCAAGAAAGGAGCAGAGACAACGCACACTTCTGCACCCGTAATGCAATTTGCAATTTGTTAGCGTTTCGGTTTTTATTGTATTTGTTGTTTTATAAATTCTTTTCTATCAATTCCTTTTAAGCCTTCCAGAAATAATAATTTACTTGGGTCTTTTTTATATTTGATTGTTAATTCATCAATTCTCTTGGAAAAGCCAACTGTATCTTTTAGTATGAAATCATTCATAAGTACGGTCAGTTCGGCATTCTCATTTTTGACTTCATTCTCAGTAAGTCTCTTTACGGTTAAATAGTTTTCGTTGGCTTTCTCAACTTGGTTATTTAATTCATAATAAAATCCCCGTAGTCTCAACCCTTGAATATCGTTTGGCTTTATCTTCAACCATTCGTCAATTGTATTAATTGCAGAAGTATTGTCTCCAAGAATACTTTGAATCCTTGATTGATTGTAATAAACTAGCTTATTTCGTTTACAAAATTTCTTGGCTTGTTCTAATTTTTCAATTGATTTCAATCCAACTTTCTCATCTCCGTAATGTCTTATCCAGAAATCATTTACTGCTGTGTCATTTAGATGAACTCCGTAAGAATGTTTCAAAAGGAAACCAATTGGAATTAATAAAATGCAAAATCCAATTACAACAAACTTTAATTTATTTTTTAGTTCTTTTTCCATCGTCTAAATGGGTGCTTCTCTTTTAAACTGAATGCTAACGGCAGCCCGTCTAAAAACCTCTAATGATTCTTGTTTTAACACGTCCTTTCATGCTTTTTAAGCTGCCGTTTGAAAATAGTGAAAAAATTTTGTTTTGATAATCCGTTGGGTTAAAAAGTTTGTATTTGACCACTCCGCTGGCGCAAAAACAAAATTTCAATTCTGCCGAATTGCATACCGACTGCAAGTCGGCGAGAGCGGGGAAAATTGAAAATTGAACACTTAAACATTTGTTTAAACCCTGCCCGGGGAAAAAGTGGAGACGTAAACATTTGTTTAAGACTTCCCCAGAGAAAAGTGGAGACGTAAACATTTGTTTAAGGCTTCCCCAGAGAAAAGTGGAGGCTTAAATGAATGTTTAAACCTTCCCTCGACAAAAAGTGATGGCTTAAACGTTTATTCATGCGCCGAAAACCGGAAAAGCGAAAACGTAAACATTAATTCATACTAAAAGGCATAAACCTTGTTTTATTTACGGCATTGAGCTTTATTGTAAATTACCCCCGGCCTCTATCGGGTTGAAATTTGTGCCTTATCCGGCTGTGCTTTTCCATGCGCTTAGCGGATCACCCGCTTAGCGCGTTTGCACTTAGACACTAATATATTTTCCGGAGAAGTACGTCGTCCAGATACATCATAGACTGGTCGACAATCTCCTGAGGTTCCATATTTACGATTTGAAACGCGATTTCCTTATTGACTATTAAACCATTCCTCAAACCCGCATAGTCCTTGAATGAAGAGAATTCCCAATCTTCAGGACGATTTACCAAGCCAGCCAAAACTGGATTTTGATGGATATACAAAAAACAAGCGGTTGCATAATCAATTTGATTAAAAGCCTCTACAGGTGTTATAGAATCATCGTTCAACATCTTTGACTTTGTTTTATGAGAAAACAAACTCCCTCTTCTTCCATTAAATTTATTGAATGCCTGTGTATAGGAACTTACGATTAATCCTATTTTGACTGGAAGTAGTTGTACATTGGGTCTGTGTTTTTCTTCAATGTTTTGAACGCTTGTTGAAGTTGCCTGCAACATTAAATGAAAATGATTTGGCATCAGGCACCATGCCAATAAGTTGCAAGATGGAGCAAGATGGTCTTTCAATTTTTGAACAAAAAACAAATAGTTTTCCCTTGTTCGAAAAACAACTTCATTTGACCGGTTGTAAACATGATAAATTGCATCTTCTTCAAAATTCATAATCCGACATTATCTGTTTAGATAGTGAACCATGCGCTTAGCGGATCACCCGCTTAGCGCGTTTGCACTTAGACACTAATATATTTTCCGGAGAAGTACGTCGTCC
>JBNKTK010000057.1:0-21939 GCA_050298035.1 Mangrovibacterium sp.
GGTTTGCGGCTTGCAGCTCCTATGTGATCTACTGTGCCTACTGTGGTTTTTTCAAAATATACCACTTTGATTCAAACTCCATGAAAACAAACCGTCAGACAACCCGCGACAAAAGGACTATAAAAGCATATAAGAATGTGGCCATCAGCACACCGCGAGCTGCCAAATCCATCCGTTTTCTGTAAAAATAAAGGAATAGTAGCAGGTTGGGCAAAACGCACAAGGTCATCAGCTTTATCAGAATTTGCAGGTGCCACAAGCCGAGCAGGTAATCTGAGAAAGGAATGTCTTTCCCGCTGGCAATGTACAAAATGACAAACATGATCACCGGGATAATTACTCCCGGGATAAATCCGAACCGGATTTTATTATTTCGACTTTTTGATGAAGTTGTCATTAAAATTTCCAGTTCTTCATTTGTTGGAAGGTCTCAGTACAGGTCATGTCCACATTAACCGGAACAACAGACACATATTGGTTTTCGATTGCGTGAATGTCAGTGCCCGGCACATCCGGCTCAAAATTTTTGAAGTAACCACTCAACCAATAATAATCACGCTGGTGCGGGTCGGTTCGTTTTTCGAGTTCTTCAACCCATTTTCCGGCAGTCTGACGACAAACCTGAACTCCTTTCACCTCACCTTTCGGAATATTCACATTCAGGCAGGTGAAATGTGGCAAGCCATTCTCTGCTACCGATTGAAAAATCCGTGCTACCCACATTTTTGCACGGGTAAAATCAGCATCCGAATCATAATCGCACAACGAAAAACCAATTGATGACACCCCATGCAGGCAACCTTCTATTGCAGCCCCCATCGTGCCGGAATAAACAACGCTAATCGATGAATTGGATCCGTGATTGATACCCGAAACAACAAAATCAGGATGACGGTCCAACAAGTGGTTGAACCCCATTTTTATACAATCAACCGGGGTGCCATTACACTTATAAAGCGTATAACCATCTTCCTCTTCGAGTTTCGATGCCCTCAGAGGCTTATCAACTGTTATTGCACTCGACTTACCCGACATGGCTCTTTCAGGGGCAATAACAACAACTTCACCAAAGAGGCGCATGACATCGGTTAACTCCTTCAATCCTTTGGCATGGATGCCATCATCATTTGTAATCAGAATAAGCGGGCGGTCTTCCATCTCATTTCATTTTCAGCTCACAAATATAACCCAATCACACAGAACAACAGCTTACTTTCATCATTTTATTAATGTAGCAATGCTTAGCCTTATTCCTAAATATTGCACCAGTATCAGCACATATAAAACCTATTCGTCCAAAACAACTATTTGCAAAAAGATCAAGAAACTCTCCCAAAGATAAAACCACTTCGGTTCCTGACTTCGTAAAAAATAAAACCTGACCATATCTCTGATTGTTTATCTGTTGAACTGATAAAACTAAAATCATGAAAACACAAAAAGATGCCATTGTCTGGGCCGAAATCCCTGTTTTGAATTTCACAAGGGCAAAAGATTTCTATTCAAAAATCTTAGACTGCGAAATGTATGAAGAAGTATTTGGTAAACACCGGATGGGCTTTCTTCCGATGGATCCAAAGTCAGATGGTGTTGGTGGCGCAATCGTTCAGGGCGAAGGATATACCCCAAGCGGATTGGGGTCCAAAGTATACCTGAACGGAGGAGAAGACCTGAACATTATTTTGAACCGTATTGATGAGGCCGGAGGAAAAATCATTCTTCCCAAAACACTCATTCGCGAGGATATTGGGTATTTTGCCATTTTCGAAGATACCGAAGGAAATCATGTCTGCCTGCATTCAAAAAAATAAACAGGATCAAAGAGCCGGGAACTCCGGCTTCTTTATTTTTTACATTGCCTGCAGAAGATGAAAATCATAAACTGATCAGCAGTCACCGCTGGCCTGACAACCGAACCTGTTTTTCATCAGTGTTCCTGCTAACTTAAAAACAGTGCAATTGAAACACCAATAAAGGTTCCGATTACATATCCCAATATACCAACCAGGATGCCGGGAGTAATTAACTTCTTTTGTCCCAGTGATGCAGCCATCGGTGCAGCAACTGATGGCCCCATGATATTTGCAGCTGAGGAAATAATAACTTCAAAGACATCAAGCTTGAACAACCTGGCCGTTGCCAGCAGTACTAACAAATGAATTAGCAGCACCAACAGATAAAACCCCAGCACAGCAGGGCCGATATGAATAATCTCTTTCAGGTTGGTAGCAGCACCAATTGCTGCAAGAAAAATATACATCATCCATAACCCAATCGAGAAAGCAGTATCTTCGAGCGGTTTAAGCCGCTTCGGAAAAAGATTGGCAGCCAGCACCGACAATACAGTTATAATTAATATACTCAAGTTGATCTTTGTTGCAAACATCTGCTGAAGAATGCCCTCAAGCCAAAATCCAAGAACAGCGACACCTGCAGCCAAAAACAAGGTCAGGGCAATCCGCTCCATTGTTATTGGCCACGACACCTTATCTGTATGAATAGATTCCTCCCTGTTTTCAGCTTTCGGCTTCACAAAGAAACGCTGCAAAAAAGCAACCGATGGGATAGCCAGCAACAACAACACAAACATGCTGGCCGCAAAATTATCAACAGCTATTGTTGCCGCAAAAAGAGGATGGGCACTGAAATTCAGAATTTCCCCTGTCGCAACAAAATTCATACTCCCCCCAATCAGCGTTGCAGCAATCACACCAGCAGTATTTCCGGAATCGGCCCCCAGATCAATTAACGAAAAAGCCAGGAAACATCCCAAAACCACGCCAATTGCACCAATAGTATAAGCCACAAGCAGCTTTCCTCCTTCACGAATGATCCTGCCCATGTTTGAACCCAGTAATAGCATGGGAATAGAAAGCGGGATAAACCAATTGAAAACCAAATCGTAAGCTTCCACCTTCACCCCGCCTGTAGCAACAGGAACGACACCTGTCATCGACAATAATGACATCAATATCATCGTAACCAAAATGCCGGAAACTTTCCCAAGCCACTTTTTATACTCTGACCAAATTCCAATTGCTGCAGCCCCCAGCAGGATAGCAAACAGAAGCATATGATTCCCCGGTTCTATTAAAGACATAATTTACCCTTTTTATTTAGGCACAAATAAGGCAACAAAATCAAAAAGAACCTACCTATTCACGCAAAAAGATCAATTTTTTCTTACTTTTTTTCTCTGCACCCCCATTAAAAACAACACCTACACTGAAAGACTCAAGAAAATACGCCCCGCCATAACAATGTGGTAACCTAAAAAAACAATCTAAATCAACAAATCAAATTAGATAAAACATCCAGCTCTATTCTATCGTAAGTCTTTTATATTCAAAAATATATCTGTCATTTTTTGCAACAAACAAATTCCAGAACACCCTTATATAAAAGGTTCCATCACCTTTTGACAAAAGAAAATAATTCCATCACACAGTGTATCTTTTGTAATTTTTTTTAAAAGAATAGTCTTTCTGAAATTTTTATTTATAATTTTATTGAAATTTTAGAAAAGAATTTCAAATGGTTCTGCATAAAAAAGAGGATACCGAAAGAATGGCCATTAGTGAGCTAAAAAGATACAAGCTCAAGATGCACATTTTGAGGCTTTTATACCACAAAAGTCCTCAATCGGCTTCTGTTTTAAGCAAAAAAACCAATGTCAGTCTTCCAACAATTCGCTCGATTCTTGATGATTTGATTGACGATAAAATTGTTTGCTCAACAGGTATTGGCGATTCTCAGGGAGGACGTAAGCCGACAATCTACAGTATCTCCTCTGACGCATTTTACATTTTAGCTGTCGAACTTGGGCATTACAAAGCCAAAGCAGTGATCTACAACAGTCTCAATAACGAGATTTCATCAATCCTGGAATTTGAAACGAACATTGACGATCCCAAACTGGAAATTACAGTTGAAAAAATTCTTGACTCATTACTGAAAGAAACAGGCCTCGCCAAAGACAAAATAGCCGCAATTGGCCTTAGCATGCCTGGTTTGATTGATTCAGAAAACGGAATAAACCGAACCATAAAAAAGCCGGATGACAGGAATATTGTTGACAGGCTATCCCGACAGCTAAAGATTAAAACATATATCGAAAATGACGCCCGCATGCAGGCACTGGGTGAGTTTGTATTCGGGAAGGCAAAAAGTACAAGTAACACCTTAGTTATCAACTGGAGCTGGGGACTTGGCCTGGGTATGATTTTAAATGGTGAAATCTATAACGGATCAAATGGATGTGCAGGTGAACTAAGCCACATCCGGATTGAAGAAGAAGGTGATATGTGCGAATGCGGAAAACGTGGTTGCTTTCAAACAATTGCGGGGGCACAGAACCTGCTCAATATGGCACTTGCAGAACTAAAGAAAGGTACGATCTCTCAATTGACCAGCAAATTTGCCCATGAGCCGGGAGAAATGAAACCTGCTGACATTATAAACTGTGCAAAAAAAGGAGATGAACTTTCCATCTCATTATTAACCTCTATAAGTACCAGGCTGGCCTGGGGACTTTCAATCCTCATCCAGCTCTATAACCCTGAACTAATCGTTTTAAACGGTCCTTTGACAAAAGCAAGTCAATACATATTAATCCCGATACAGCATGCCCTAAATCAGTATTGTCTGGAAAATATTTCAGAGAATGTTCGGATAGAAATATCTGAGATGGGAGAACACTCCGGATTAAAAGGAGTAGCCGTAATGGTATTTCAAAGATTATTCAGAGACAAATCAGCAAATGTATGACACACCATTAATCAACTAAAAAATCATTCTTCTATATCTATTATGTTCTAAAAATTATGCTTATGAATCGAAAATTAAATTGGTCAAGAAAGTGTTTGGCAACACTTGCCGCACTTCTTTTCGGAGTAGGAGTTCTGATGGCACAGGAAGTCAGCCTGTCCGGAACCGTAACCAGCTCTGAAGATGGAAACCCGCTTCCAGGGGTCTCAGTACTCCAGAAAGGAACGACACGCGGAACAGTTACTGATATTGACGGACACTACAGTATTAGTGTCACCAAAGGTTCTGTAGTTGTTTTCTCTTTTATCGGCATGCAGGCATTCGAAATGACTGCCGATGAAGCCAAAACACTTGACATCGTTTTGGAACCGGAAACTACAGGACTTGACGAAGTAGTTGTTACAGCGCTTGGTATTAAGCGTGATAAAAAGGCACTTGGATACTCAGTCAGTTCAATAAAATCAGACGAACTGGTAAAAAGTGGTATCCCGGTAAACCCGCTTACTTCACTTTACGGAAAGGCATCCGGAGTAAGGGTTTCGGGTACTGCAAACGGCCCAACCGGAGGTATGGTCATCAATATCCGAAATTCCATTTCACTTAACGAAGAATCTTCAACAAGACCACTTTTTGTGGTTGACGGTATTCCAATTTTTGATGAGAACACCGGAATGAACAGAAACGACCGTGACGGACGCGACAAAGGTACCGGTATCAACGACATCAATGCCGAGGATATTGAGTCAATCGAAATCCTTAAAGGTGCTAAAGCATCAGTACTTTATGGTTATGCTGGCGCAAACGGCGTTGTTCTGATCACCACAAAGTCAGGTGCCAAGAAAAAAGGTCTTGGTGTTGAAGTGAATTCGAGCTTCACATGGGACAACGTTGCCTATTTCCCAAAACTTCAAAACGAGTTTGGTTCCGGATCAAGTGTGGGTGCTGCTTTACCAGATCCCAACCTTACCGACGCAGATGGTTTTAAATACAAAGACATTGATGGTACACTGACTCCTGTTTTTTACGGAAATGGAGCAGCAGGTTTCGGCCCGAAGATGGATGGCCGTAATATTTTATGGTGGGATGGACAAATGAGATCTTATACCCCTCAACCGGATAATTTCAAAGACATATTCCAACAAGGACATTTGCGCACAAATGGTTTTTCATTGTCTAATGCAGGCGAATTAGGCAATGTCCGTTTCGGATATACAAATAAGAAATTTTCCAGTACCGTTATTGGTTCTTATCAGGATAACCACATCTTCAGTTTTAACGGGCAGCTAAATATATCCGATAAAATCTCAGTAAATTACATTAGTAACTATTATTACACATTCAACCACAACGCACCATTCAGGATGCAAGATGGTTTGGTTACATACGGGATCAACCGTGACATGAAACCTGAACTATGGAAAAGCCATATTACTGACGAAACAGGTGTTTATTGGTATTTCAGAACAAAAGAAAGATCGGAGGCTGCCGGTGGCCTTGTAGGTAAATTAGGTGGAGAATACTTCTGGAACCAAACCCAGAACGATTTCGATGAAACAAGGCATCACTTACTACAATCAGTAAATACAAACATTGAATTTACCGATTGGTTATCACTTACTCTTCGTTCAGGGTTCGATATGACACGTAAGTTGAATGAAGTAAAAAAGAAAGTTACCAAACCACTTGGCGAAGATTCATCACAAGGGTATTACTCTGTTGACGAGAGAAATATCATTAGCTTCTACAACAACGCATACCTGAATTTCGACAAAAAGATCAACAATGATCTTGAGATCAATGGGCTAGTTGGTTTTGTATATGAAAATTTTACAGACAGAAATGTAAAATCTTTAACAACCAGCTTCTTAGTTGAAAACTGGTTTTCTCTTGGAAACAGTAGCAAAGATGTTAAGTCAGAAGGTTCAGGCAGCCGTAGATCCAGTGTATTATACGGGGTGTTGGCGTCAGCTCAACTTTCGTACAGGGACCAACTATACTTTGAGATGCAGGGGCGTAACGACTGGTCATCTATTTTGCCTCCAGATAACAACAGTTACTTCTATCCTGGAGCGAGTTTGTCCTGGATCGCCAGTGAAACCCTCACCTTACCTACAGTGATCAAGTATGCCAAGTTACGTACTTCATTTGCAGACGTAGGTCGTCCTGGCCCAATCTATTTCGGCAACCTCGCATTTAACATAAACAGCTATGGCGGAATTGCTTATGCAACATCAGCAAGTGAAATGCCTCCTGCCGATTTTGAAACTGGTATCGCCGAAGGTAAACTACCTCCCGAAAACTTAAAACCGGAACGAAAAAGAGAATTCGAAGCTGGTTTTGAAATTAGCTTCTTCGATCAAAACAGGCTGGGATTTGATTTTGCCTGGTTCAAATCCGACACATACGATCAAATTATTGGTCTTGATGTTCCCAAATCTTCAGGGGTCAACAAGATTATTACAAATGCAGGAGATGTTCAAAATACAGGCTTAGAGTTACAGATTACCGGTAAGCCAATTATTACCAAAGACTTCCAGTGGAATACAACTCTCAACCTGGCAAAATATAATACTAAGGTTAAAGAGCTGTCTAGTGGCGTTGAGGTCCTTCCGTTATGGGGTGTTACCGGTGCAAAAATAGAAGCACGTGTTGGAGAACAGTATGGTGAAATATTTATTAATCCTTGGAAAAGAGATGACAATGGGAACCTGATTGTAAACTCAACAACTGGCGTTTACGATTTTGATAAAGAAAACCAAATCAAGGTAGGCAAACAAATCCCGGACCTCACAGGGGGATTGAATACAAACATTGCCTATAAGGGTTTATTCATCGACTTTGACTTTGACTTCCAATTTGGTGGAACAATTATTTCACAAACCAACATGTACTTAAAAGGTAACGGGACAGGTATTGAGTCTCTTAAATACAGAGATGAAGCACGTGGTGGATTACCTTACTACGTGAATACCGACAACCAAAGGATACTGCTTGATTCCCATACTGCACCCGTTCCATCTGATTCAAAATACGACTTCATTCTTCATGATGGTGTGGTTTTACCAGGCGTAAAAGAAGATGGGTCTGTTAATGATATTTTGATTCCAGCCCAGAAATATTATGAAGACACCTACTGGCAAGGATACATGGACATCACAGAAGACGCTATTTACAAGAGCGACTTTATCGCTTTGCGAAGAATAACAATTGGTTATGAATTGCCAAAACAAATTGTAAACAAAACATTCTTCAACAAAATCCGTCTTTCTCTATTTGGAAACAATATTGCCTATCTGTACAAAGATGTGCCTAATGTTACCCCTGAATCTTATGCTGGAACAAACGAATTTACCGAATATTCGGGTATGCCTGGTGTAAGAAGCATTGGTTGTGAAATTAAATTAGGATTTTAAAATTTACCACTATGAAGATGAAATACAATAACATATTGAAAATAAAAACAATCACGATACTCGCTATTGGGGTGTTTTTAACTCTTTCTTCATGTCAGGATCAGCTGAAAGAAGAATTTTACAACCCGGAACAACAAACACAACCAAGCTTTGAGATGTTGTTTACTGGGGCATTGCAACCTACTGAATTGTTTCGCTTAGAATATGGCCCAGGCTACCACCAAAGCCGTGCATTTAACAGGTTGCTGGGATTAGGAACTTTTCCCTATGCATATTACAATAATGTTTCTGACAATAGTGTCACTGCCTGGACTGGTTGGTCAGGTGTTACACTCCGGGAAACACAGTTCAATAAAACGTATGTCGATTTCAACAAAAACATTCCGGTTATTAACCTGATGTTGAATAGCTTGTCTGAAGAAGAAAAGCCGAATTACGAGATTTACGTTAATTGCATCAATATCGTAAAAGCCTACATGTTTCAACGCCTAACCGATATTTATGACGATGTTCCGTTTTCAGAAGCAAACGGAGCTTACGAAAATAAATTCTGGGCTAAATACGATTCGCAAGAATTTATCTACACATCAATATTGGATGAACTGAAGGAAATTGAAACAGCATTGGGCAATACAACATTAAACAATTCTCTGGCACATGAGAAGTTTAAAATACATGATATTTTAAACAACGGTGATGTTGAGAAATGGAGAAAATTTGCCAATTCATTGCGCCTCAGAATGGCAATGCGTCTTTCAAATGTCAATCCAACCAAAGCCAAAGAAATAATCGGCGATATCATCGGTAATAATCTTCCGGTTGTATCTGAAGCCGAAGACTTGATCGGAATGGCTGAAAAAGATTATGCCCACGTTATGGAATGGTACTGGCCAAGGGCCATGATGGAAATGTGGTATAACTTCCATGCTCCTCGTTTTATGGTTCGCAATATTTTTGGGTACAAAGGTCCCGGAACTCCTGAAGACCAAGTTGACCCGAGGTTGTATGTGGTTTTCCAACCAAATAAGTTTGGCGACTACGTCGGTTGTGACGTTTGGGGGCCGGACCAATTCCCGAACATCGAAGCGGACATGCAAGAATTAGGTTATGATGAAGATCGCATCAATACAGCCAAAGACTGGAACTATGATGACCATTTGGAACCCTATTTCTCATTCTATAACAAAATGACCTATTTCAATTTTGACATGAAATATCCTGCGTTCTCACCAACGGAAACACACCTTTTGCTTGCTGAAGCAGCTATCCGCTATCCGGAAGTATCAGGAGGAATTGATCCGGTTGAAGAATACCGCAAAGCGATTTCATTGTCTATTGATTGGTACTATGAACTGAACAGTACAAATACGTTCGATGAAACCACAACTCCACCTATTCCACAAAACATTATGGATGGGTCTCAGTATTCGAAGCCAGGTGCTGCTGTTATTGGAGCATTCCTTGATAATAAAACAGCTGAATTCAGCAATCTTAACAACAGCGATAAGATCAAGGATATTTTCTACCAAAAAATGGCTCATCTAAACATTCTTAATTATTGGGAAGTATGGAGTGAAACCCGTCGTTTGCAGAAAGAATACGGAATTTTAGCCCCTGTCTCAGCGAAATGGGTCTGGATGGAACGCTTCTATTATCCATCAAGTGAAGAATCAACAAACCCGGATAATTTTGCTGCAGTTGCATCCAAAAACGACCATGACACTCCTGTTTGGTGGACTGGCCGCACAAAATAATAGTGACTGAGTTTAGTTAGGTTAGGACAAAGTTGAAAAATCAACTTTCCTGAGAGGCTGCCTTCCGGCAGCCTCTTTTTATTTAATTTAAAATAAAATTGCCCCTCTCGATCAAACAAATAATTAAGTTCAAATGATTCGTATCTGTATTTTTTCTAATTTTCAAAGCCCAAAAATTAGAACAGATGATACTCAGGAAAAGAGAAGAGACCAAAAACATGGCCATAAGCGAACTTAAACGTTATAAATTGCGCATGGCAATATTACGATTGCTCTATAAACGAAGCATGCAATCGGCCGTATCGCTTAGCAAAAAAACACATGTCAGTTTGCCAACGGTCCGTGCTATTCTTGACGACCTTATAGCTGAGAATGCAGTATGCACCTCAGGTGTTGGGGATTCTCAGGGAGGTCGAAAGCCAATCATTTACAGCCTGGCCGAGGATGCCTTCTATATTTTGGCCGTCGAAATGGGTCATTACAAAACAAAAGCTGTCATCTTCAACAGCCTGAATAAAAAAGTAACATCAATAAACGAATTTGAAACAACCATTGATGACTCCCATCTGGAAGAGAAACTGGAGAAGGTTTTAAGCTCACTTCTTCAGGAGTCAAAACTCTCAAAAGAAAAAATTACTGCTATCGGCATCAGTATGCCTGGCCTCATTGATTCGGGAAACGGGATAAACCGGACAATAAAAAATCCGTCGCAGCGAAATATCGTCGAACGTCTGTCAAAACATTTCAATATCCGCACCTATATTGAAAACGATGCGCGCATGCAGGCATTGGGCGAATTTGTTTTTGGGAAAGCAAAAAACACAAAAAACTCGCTGATCATTAACTGGAGCTGGGGACTTGGCCTGGGTATGATCCTGAACGGCGAAATTTATAGCGGCTCCAACGGTTGTGCCGGCGAGTTCAGCCACATCCGGGTAATTGAAAACGGAAAACTTTGTGAATGCGGCAAGCGTGGTTGCCTGCAAACCATCGCCGGATCACAACATCTGCTCAACATGGCCCTGGCAGAAATCGAGAAAAGGACAATCTCGCAACTCTCCAAACAATTTAAAAATCATCCATCAACGTTAACCCCCGCAGATGTGATCGACTGTGCCCGGAAAGGCGATGAGTTGTCCATTTCGTTACTGACTGATATCAGTACAAAACTGGCATGGGGGCTATCAATCCTGATCCAATTATATAACCCGGAATTAATACTGCTAAACGGGCCACTTACAAAAGCCGGTCAGTATGTTACAATCCCGATCAGACAGGCCCTGAACCAATATTGCCTAGGACACATCTCTGATAATGTGCGACTTGAAATATCTGATATGGGTGAAAATTCCGGGTTAAAGGGAGTAGCGGTTATGGTTTTCCAAAACATTTTCAGTGATAAATCGGCTGATTAAATCTATCCACACCTACTTTTATTCCTTACTAAGGGCCTGTTTGTATTTATTGAATATCTGACAATTTACCCAATGACATTTGCCGTCATTAAGTTGTCATTTAAAAGTCATTCCTTGCGGTTCAGGAACAATTAATGACGACCGAATGACAAAAAATGACTGTAATTAAGTACGGAAAACCGAATTGGGTAAGAAACCGGACAATCGATTTTCATTTCCTTGAGTAATTTTTGAATTGACTCATATTTATTACTCAAAAATCTTTTTCAGCCTGATGTAATGAAACTCCGGCCCGCTCGTCTTAACTTTGAGAACGAACATAGAACAGCAATAACCGGATGTTAGCAAGCGAATTTAAATCAACAGTTTTGCCCTTAAGCAACAAGCTTCTGCGCTTTGCCACCCAACTCTTAAAAGATGAGGATGAAGCTAGAGACATTGTTCAGGACATATTCCTGAAGCTGTGGCAAAAACGCGATTCGCTTGAACAAGTTGAGAATATGGAAGCCTTTGCAATCCGGATGACACGCAACCGCTGTTTAGATGTGTTTAAGTCGAAGAAAGCTATACCGACGGAAGATGAAAAATTGAAACTGAAAAGTGAAGAGCATAAAAACCTGCAACAGGAAATTGAACTTTCAGAAACAGCCCTCATCATCCGGAAACTGATCAGCAAATTGCCCGATATCCAGCGAACAGTAATGCACCTTCGCGATATTGAGCAATATGAGTACGAGGAAATTGCCCAGATAACAGATTTAAACGTGAATGCTATCCGTGTAAATTTATCGAGGGCCCGCAAAAAAGTGAGAGATGAATTAGTAAAACACCAACAATATGAAACCGGAAATCATCAAACACAAGCTTCAAAAGTATTTTGAGGGCGAAAGCAGTCTCGAAGACGAAAAGTTGCTTGCCGAATATTTCAGATCGGACCAGATAGATGCGGAGTTACTCCACTACCGTGAGCTATTTGCCGGTTTTGACGAACTCAGGACAGCCGAAACAGAAAGTATGGAAGATAACCTGATGGACTACATCATGGAGGCCGAACACCGGGAGAAAACTAAATACCGGCACCTGTGGCAATCGGTCAGCGGTATTGCTGCAGCACTGCTTATTGCCTTGTTGGTGGTGAATTACAATAACGACAAACCCAATTGGAAAGACACTTATTCAGACCCGCAACAGGCCTATGTGGAAGCATCAAGAACCTTACATTACATTGCCGGCAAATATCAGAAAGGACTTGCGCAACTGCAACCTGTGAAAAAGCTGAATGAAGCAACCAAGCCAATGAATGAAGGCCTGACGGTTATAAACAAGGGTTTTCAGGAAGTTGGGAAAATTGAAAAAATTAATGAAAAACTAAAAAATGAAAGCCATGAATAGCACAATTGAAAACTCAACAAAATTGAATTCAGCAAATAAATTACTGAAAAGATTAATCGTACTGCTCATTCTGCTTGTCCCACTGGTAACAATGGCTCAAAAGAGCCCAATAGACAAGCTGTTTGATAAGTATGCCAACAAAGATGGTTTTACCACGGTGAACATCAGCGGAGCGCTGCTTGGATTTGCCAGCCAGTTTGGAGGCGACTCTGCCGAAGCCGATCTGCTTTCGAACCTGCAGGGCATAAGGATACTTTCGGTCGAAGATGACAACCTAAACGATAAGCTTGATTTTTACAAGGAACTTGAAGCTGATGGTTTCTTCAAAAACAACGACTACGAAGTATTGATGGAGGTCACCGAGAAAGATGAAGTCGTTCGATTTTACGGGCGCAGCGCCGGGAAAGGCAAATTCTCCGAATTGCTGCTCGTGGTTGGTGGCGACGATAATGCCCTGATCAGCATCCGCGGACTGATTGATCCCGAGAATATCGGGAAAATCACTGGCGCGCTCGACATCGATGTTCTTCCTTCAACAAAATAAACAACATTTCCCTTTCGGTATCAAAAGCAGCCTCAACAGGTTGCTTTTTTTATTATCGTGTCGTTTGTCACGAAAATAAAAAACCGCCCTGTTTCCAGAGCGGCCTCCCCATAATATGAATTAGTTCAAGTGTTTGTTACACTTCCTGAATCACTTCCAACTGTTCCTGCCCGGCTTCGATAGCCTTCAGGTTTAAAGGAATTAGTTTGTGGTGCCGTTCAGGTAACGACTTTTCCAACCCTTTCTTAATACTCTCCATTTTCACAACTGGCCGGGCCTTCAGGTAAGCGCCAAGCACCACCATATTGAAGGTTTTTACATTCCCCATGTCGGCTGCTATTTTTGTTCCTTCAATTTTGTAAATATTGATATCCTTTCGTGTTGGCGGGTGAACAATCCCGTTCGGATCGTACAGCAACACGCCACCGGGCTTCACTGCTTTTTCAAATTTGTCCATCGATTGCTGGTTCAGGATGATGGCCGTATCAAACTCGTGCAGGATTGGCGAACTAATGCGACTATCGCTCAAAATTACCGAAACATTGGCGGTACCACCACGCATCTCGGGGCCGTACGAGGGGAACCAGGTCACTTCCTGTCCCTGCATTACGCCTGAATAAGCTAGAATTTTTCCCATTGAGAGGACACCTTGTCCGCCAAATCCGGCTATAATGATTTCTTCTGTCATGGTTTTCATTTTTAAGTACGTTGAAATATTAACTGTCGTGTTTCCATTTATACAACAACTGATAAAAAGAAGTGATAACGAAAACAACAAACAGGTCCGCGACCTTAGTTCTTTTTTGAAAAAGCTTCAGGAGATGATTTCTCTGCATCTTTGATATCACCCACCGGGTAGAAGGGGAACATGTTTTCTTCCATCCAGGTATTGGCGTCAACCGGCGTTAAACGCCAACCCGAGTTACAGGTCGAAACAACTTCGACAAACGAAGTTCCCTTTTTAGCCTGTACATTTTCAAATGCTTTTTTAATTGCTTTTTTGCATTTCCGTGTCGCAGCAGGTGTGTGTACCGATTGCCTTGTCACGTACGAAGTTCCCGGCAACTGGCCAATCAGTTCGGTAATTTTCAACGGATAACCATTGCGTTCCAGGTCACGTCCACAAGGCGTGGTTGCAGTTACCTGTCCCAGCAAAGTAGTCGGCGCCATCTGTCCCCCGGTCATCCCGTAAATGGCATTGTTGATGAAAATAACGACCATGTTTTCGCCCCGGTTACAGGCATGCATAATTTCGGCTGTACCGATTGATGCCAGATCGCCATCGCCCTGGTACGTGAAAACAATCTTATCTGGGTTCACCCGCGAGATTCCGGTAGCCACAGCAGGTGCACGCCCGTGAGCAGCCTCCTGCCAGTCGATATCAATATAATTGTAAGCAAAAACACTGCAACCAACAGGAGATACACCAATGGTTTTCTCCTGGATATCCAACTCTTCGATGATCTCCGCCAGTAATTTATGAACAACCCCGTGGCTACAGCCCGGGCAGTAGTGCATGGTTTTATCAGTCAGTAATTTTGGTTTTTCATAAACCAAATTTTCGGGTTTTATGATTTCTGCGATATCCATGTTTTAGCCTCCAATTAGTTTTTGTTCCAACGCGTTTACAACTTCGTCAGGGGTGGGGATAATTCCGCCCATCCGTCCAAAGTATTTCACAGGTACAGAATGACCGGAACAACCAACCGCCATTTGTACGTCATCTACCATTTGTCCGGCATTCATTTCAACAGTCAGGAACCCTTTCACGCGGGACGCCAATTCTGCAATCGGTTTTTTCGGGAAAGGATACAGGGTGATCGGGCGCAACAGTCCAACTTTTAATCCGTTTGCCCGGGCAATATCAACCGATTTCTGACAAATACGTGCTGATGAGCCAAAAGCAACAAGCACATAGTCAGCGTCGTCACAGTCAATCATTTCGTAACGCACTTCCTCATTTTCCATGGTCTGGTATTTTTCCTGGAAACGCAGGTTGTTCTGCTCCATCTTTGCCGAATCCAATTCGAGGGAAGTAATAATATTATAGTCTCGGTTGGGCTTTTTACCAGTTGTTGTCCACGAACCGTATTTTTCATTGATTTGGTCAGCTGTAAGGCGAGGTTTGTAATCGCTCAGTTCCACTTTTTCCATCATCTGGCCAATGGCCCCATCAGCCAAAATCAAGGCCGGGTTTCGGTATTTAAAGGCCAGCTCAAATGCCAGGTCAACAAAATCGTTCATCTCCTGCACCGATGCAGGGGCAAGCACGATCAACCGATAATCGCCATGGCCACCACCTTTTGTCGACTGAAAATAATCGGCCTGCGAAGGCTGAATGGTTCCCAGACCGGGACCACCACGCTGCACATTCACAATAACACAGGGAAGCTCGGCCCCGGCGATGTAGGAAATGCCTTCAGCCATCAGGCTGATTCCCGGGCTCGAAGAAGAAGTCATCACTTTTTTACCGGTTCCGGCAGCTCCATACAACATGTTGATGGAGGCTACTTCACTTTCGGCCTGCAGAACCACCATCCCGGTTTCGTTCCAGGGTTCGCGTGCCATCAGGGTTTCCATTACCTCAGACTGAGGAGTGATCGGGTAACCGAAGTATCCATCGCAGCCACAGCGGATTGCCGCTTCAGCAATGACTTCGTTTCCCTTCATTAATCTTAATTCTCCCATCTATCTTTGATTTGATGTTTTTAAAGAAATCATGGTCTCGTACTCTTTTTGCCGGTTCTAAACAACAACGCAGAGTCTCGAGTCCTTATAATTTAACACGATAAACAGTAATGCAGCTATCAGGACAAACAACAGCGCAGTTGGAGCATCCGATACATGCTTCCGGACTTTCCATAAACGAATAATGATATCCCCGGCTGTTCACTTGTTTGTTTTGACCTAAAACCTGTTGTGGACAAGCGACCACGCATAGACCGCAGCCTTTACATTCTTCAATGTCCACCACTACTGCTCCAATAACTTTTGCCATGGTTGTGTTCTATTTTATGATTCGAATTTCCGTATCAGGCATTGAAATTAGAAAAACTCTGTTTTCAAAAACATGATTTTTAAACTTTTTACCTCTCCGGACAGGCCGGAACAACATGTTATAGAAAAGCCTGTATGTTTTTTAACGCCCACACAAAACTATCCCAATCGAAAAAGTTAGGCTGCAACAAATGTTGCGAAATCAAAGCTGATTTAGTATCCGGGTAAAGATATTGCGGTGAATACCCAGGTAGGACGCCACATGTTGGCGCTGAACACGCGAAACGATCTGGCTGTGTTCTTTGACAAATTTTTTCACCCGCTGCGATGCCGATAACGACTGTAGTGTATGCACACGACGCAGGGCTTGCACGTAACTCTCTTCGGCCATAATGCGCACCATACGTTCCAGTTCCGGGTTCTTCTCCAGTAGTTCGTCGTACTCCGACCGGTCAATACAGATTAATTCCGAATCTTCGTAGGCACGGATCGTTTCTTCCGACTTTTTACCGGTCATAAATGTTTCGTGACTGCTGACAATGCTGTTGTCAGGTGTGTAATAGAAACGTGAAATCCACTCCTGTCCGTTCTCTGCCGTGTACGAAGCATATAAAAGGCCATTGAGTAAGATACCCAATCTTCGGTTTTGCTCACCGTAATCAACGAAAGTTTCTCCTTTTTTCAACACAACCGGCTGGCGGCGCGAAAAGAATTCTTTCAGTTGAGCAAATGTTTGATTATATCCCGAGTCAAGGCCGTTTATACTCATGGTTTCGTTTTTAAGAAAAGTCTGCGTGAAACTGTTTCAACCGTTTTTCAAGGTCGTCAAATTGGCTGCGTTTTACGTGCGACACACAGGCCCTCAGTCCTTCCATCTGGCTGCCGGTATTTTTCAGGCTTATGGCACTGATGCCGTAATAAAGCAAATGACTTAAAAGCTCTCCGCCTGTCATCCCCGGGTAATAAATAGTGAAGTAAAACCCATCGGCAACCGGTTCATCACCATCTTTCTCGTAAACAATTTTAAAACCGTTTTCGAGGAAAAGGCGTTTCATGATTTTTGCTTTTTCGCCATATTCTTTCACCTCTTCAACAAAATTGAATTCGCCATCGCTGGCGGCTTTAAACATGGCTGCCAAAGCATATTGTGCCGAATGGCTAGTCCCCGATGAGATCGCATAAAGTACCCGGAGCGTGATGGTGTTTCCAAAACTGTTGCTTTGGAACCGGGTTTTCAGGTTTTCGTAATCGCGGTTGTACAAGGCATCAGAAATGATCATGACACCAATGCGCTGACCCGCATACGAGAATATTTTCGAGCTTGATATGAAAAGCACATAATTATTGGTGTACCGGGCCACGGTAGGCTGGTAAGGCGGTCGCCCCGGTGTGAACAAATCTTTCCGGAAATCCATGGCAAAATACGCCAGGTCTTCCATTATAATGATATCGTATTTATTGGCCAGATCGCCAATGATTTTCAGTTCGTCTTCGGTAAAACAAATCCAGCTTGGATTGTTCGGATTTGAATAAACGATGGAGTTGATATGTCCTTTGCTTAGGATACTTTCCAGTTTTTCGCGGAGCTTCTCTCCCCGAAAATTGAAAACATCGAAACTTTCGTATTTGCAGCCCATCACCATCATTTGCTGTTTTTGCACCGGAAATCCCGGGTCGATAAACAGCACGGTGTCCTTTTTCACATCCAGGTTTGATGCAACCAAAAACGCAGAATAAGTCCCTTCCATGGAACCAACCGTCGGAATACACCCAGCCGGGGAAACATCGACATCCATAAACATTTTGACAAAACGTGAAGCCTCGAACTTTAGCTCTTTCGCTCCGTCAATCATGGGATAGATAGAGGCCACCCCTTTTTTCAGGGCTTCAATCTCGGCCTCAACGCCAACCTGTGCCGGGGGCAAACCCGGAACCCCCATCTCCATGCGGATAAACTTTTCGGGACTTTCTTCTTCAATCAGGTTAACCAGTGCAACTAATTCACGAATAGAAGCATTGCCAACATCTTCGATACGAAGACGTGCTATATTTTTTGTAACTAATTCAGGGGAAATAGGTGTATTTTTCATATTAGGGATTGGATTCTTGATTCTTGTCCCGATAGTTATCGGGACTCGATACTGGATTCTGGCGGCTCAAAACTCCTATGTACCTATGTGGTTCAGATTGGTCATTAGTCATTAGTCATTAGTCACTGGCCATTGGTTATTAGTCATTGAGTTGAAGCAAAACTCCGAAGCCTGAATAAGCGACAACTAGTCAATCGTGAATAGTCAATCTCTTGCAGCTTGTCGCTCAATTCTCATCACATCTTCAGAAGCCAAAGTCAACTTTTATGGCACTTACCCAACTGGCAACACGCTCATCGGTCAATTCCGGCTCAAAGTCCTCATCAATTGGCAAACCTACAAATTTACCGTCAACCACAGCTTCAGAGCCTTCAAACTCGTAACCGGCAGGGTCAACTTGCCCGACGATCTTTGCGTTTACATTTTCTTTCCGGATTTCTTTGGCCAAAACGCCCATTGCATTTACAAAGTGCTCCGGATAAGTGATGTGGTCGCCAAGACCGAAAATGGCAATTGTTTTATTTGAATAATCGACCTTGCCAACTTCCGGGAAAAATTTTGCCCAATCGGTATTTGAATACTCCGAGTCCCAGGTTTCTTTCCCAACGGTTGAAATCCCAAAGATGATTTTATCGTACTTTTCCAAATCAGCGGCGCTTGCATGATTTACTGAGATCAGGTCAACCAGCTCTTCACCAATTGCAGATTTAACTTTCTCGGCAACACGGTGCACAGATCCTTTTTCCGGACCAAAAAACAATCCTATTTTATTCATAATTCTATGTTTTACTGATTATTGATATCAAGTTCACCACGAATATATTCCCCTAAAATAGACAAACTGGAGACATTTTTCAAAATCAGGTGTATTGCTTTTTCGTAATTTTCCTCCGAATCGTACTCTACATCCACGTGCATGGTGTATTCGTTTGGTTTCCCAACAATAGGTACCGATTGAATTTTATTCAGGTTGATCCTGTTTTCAGCAAAGATATTCAGCACCCGTGCCAGCGCGCCATAATAATGGCCAACTTCGAAACACAATGAGGCCTTGTTTGTATTTCCGCCCTGGTTTGCATGTTTCGATAAAATCCAGAAACGGGTATAGTTCTTTTTATTGGTTTCAATGCCTGTTTCGAGTACTTCTAAGCCGTAAATTTCGGCAGTCCGCAAGTTTCCGATGGCCGCGGCATCTTTCAGGTTCTCCTCAACCAATATCCTCCCAGACATGGCAGTATCCTGGTTCTCAACAATTTTTGCGTTCGGGAAATATTTCTCAATGTACTCCACACATTGGCGAATAGCTATCGGATGTGAATAGATCGTTTTGATATCTTCTTTTTTTCCACCCGGAACCATCATCAGGTTCATTTGGATATGCACGTAAATTTCGCCAATAACACGAAGGTGATAATCGCGGATAAGTGAATAATTTTGAAGAATGCTCCCGGCAATTGAATTTTCGATAGCCATTACCGCAATATTAACCTTGTCAGAATCAATTAACTCACAAACGCCTTGAAACGACCGGCATTCGACCACTTCAATCTCTTCATCACCAAAATATTTCCGCGCAGCATCTTCGTGAAAGGAACCTGCAATTCCCTGAATAGCAATTTTCTTCATACCTTTTTATATATTAAAAATCCCGGGGGATTAGCCCGGGACAATTTACGCAAAAATCGATCTATATCGTTACCGAATGCTCGATCATCCCTTGAAAATTAACAAAAAAGCAAGCCGAACGTTCATATTGCCCGGGCAAACAACCTTACGGGCAGGTAAATTACCGTGACCTGATCAACTTTCAAAGGCTGGCACCAGCTATTAAAAACAGTACATCATCATGATCTCAAACCGGTGGTTTACAGCCAAGTGCTTGCCGGCATACAAACCATCCGAAAAATCGAATGTGCCAACCCCGTAGTTTGCTGTGGTCATTTCGTATTCGCCAACAAGACGAATTTTCGAAACATTCAAAGCCACATGTGGCGAAACACGGGCAATATCCATCACATTTGGCAACAGCCCGGCAACTTTGGCTTTACCACTTCCATCATTGTATAATGGGTCGCTGGTACCAAGGTTGCCGCCGTAACCAAGCATTAAGCCAGCTTGCCATTTCTTTCCGTACTCCATGCTCAGCAAACTGGTGTAGTTATTATAGTTGGTATATGTTTCGGCTCCGGTAGCTTCATCTTTCGTTGCCACGCCATAACCACCAAGAAAGGTGAGGTGTGTCATATTCTGCCCGTAATATCCTTTGGCTGTCAGCATGAATTTGTCAGATTTATATTTCAGATATGTCATAAACCCGGTGCTGGTCAAAAATTCATCGGATTTAAATCTTCCTTCGGTACCGATTGTTGTCAGACATGGCTTAATCCGTTTCATTTCAGCGCCAGCCCCCAAAGTCAAACCGTTTTTTTTGTACTCGGCCGACAACACCAACTCGGGCAGTACCCCGTTCCTAAATGCCTGGTTGGGAGTCGTGTAATTACTTGCCTCCATGCATTTGGATGTATATTGATTTTCGTAAACGGCAGCTCCACTGACTGTGAAATCTCCGGCCAGAATATCGTAGCGGATTTGCGGGGCACGGCTAAAAGCCTGGAATGGCGCACCGGTATTCAATCCGGCAACTGACGGGTATGCACCGCCACCCCAGAACGGGTGCCAGGTTTGTCCGACCAGTAATTTCGACTTTTCCCATGTAAATACCACATTGGCATGGCGGATGCGGAAAACTGTCGGTTCGGTTTTCACGATCCCGCAAAAATCAAATTCGATATTTCCGCTGGTTTTTGCCCCAAAAATTTCGGGCCCGCTGACTTTAACGCCCAGGCGTGTAGCGATAGCCGACAAGTTTGAACTTGGTTGCTGATTGATATCCTCACCATTGGCATCCTGCCCAACGTAAAGCGGCACTACATAAAAGAGCTCATAGGCCGCATCGAGGCCTTTATAAGTATCAACAAAAAATTCATTCCGCACAAAACCATAAATATCAAGATTGAGGTCTTTACCCTGTTTTTCCTGCGCCCCGGTTACCTGGATTAAACTCAAAAAGCAGATTAATCCCAAAAACTTTTTCAACATGTTAAAATTCGGTTTAAATGAGTTGTGATTTTTGATTTTTCCAAATACCCACATCAACTTTCAAGGCATGCGAAAGCAAACCTTGTTGCAGGCTTTTGGCAAGGAGATTAGTATTATCTGGTTAGATTGGCGGGCAAAAATATAACAATTGGGCATGTGGTCAATCATGTTGACCTGGTGCAGAAAAGCCAGTTTTCCCCAAACAACCGATCTGTCCACTAAAAGAAACAGAGAAACAAGCAATTACAATCCGTACTTCCACTCAGGTATTAATCCGTGAACGGCGTAATTTATAATCAGTTTGAATAAATTTCGGGGACTGGAGTCAAGTCTGAACTTTCATATAGAGATCGCTTCGTCGTCATTCCTCCTCCTCGCGATGACGTCACTTCGAGGATCGTCAACCAATAACTAATCCAGAATGACCAACCTGAACCACATAGGCACATATAGACTGAGCTACTAGCT
>JBNKTK010000058.1:0-21857 GCA_050298035.1 Mangrovibacterium sp.
CGACAAAAGGAAAAAGTGGTGCCAACTCAAATCAGGGCCAAATACAATCAATTCTGAAGATGTGAAACCTTTAATAGCAAAATTCACAAAAACGATCAACCTTGCACGTACAAACAAAGCACTAAAAGGGATCAGCAATTCCGACTTTATTGTTGGGGTACTTTATGGGGAGAATTCGGAATTGAGTATGCACTACAAAGCAATCGACAAAACCCACCCTGTTATAGTTGGGAGGGAATTCTGGCAACGGGTCACTGGCTATCCAAATTTTTATGATGGATTAGTTACTGCCCTCCACGAATGTATTGACACTCTCGACACTCATAATGTCATCGACAAAGGTTGTGAGGAACTGGCTGATGAAATAAGAAAATCGCCGTTGTTTAAATTTTAACCATTTGGTACAACTGCATTCAGAAATTTCACAACGGAATATCCTACTTCTTTTGCCAGATTAACAGGAACTGCATTACCTATCTGCTTATACTGTTGAGACATTGATCCAGCAAAGACCCACTCATCAGGGAATGTTTGAATCCGGGCGTATTCCCTTACCGTAAAAGGCCTGGTTTCTTCAGGATGGCACCTTTCTGTTTGTTTTTGGGCAGGACTACAGGTTAATGTCAAACTTGGCTCATCCCAGCTCATTCTTCTGGCCATGCCTGTTTTGCCCCCACCAAGGTAAAAACTGCCACCCATATATTCCTTCTGGATATCCAATGGCAAATCCCTCCAATAACCGCCTTCAGGTACAAGTTCCAGTATTTCTTTTTTAGTTTTGGGGTACATTGTGCCCTTTGAGTCAGGAACATCAGAATTATAAAGTTCACCTTTCTTCAAGGCATCACGAAGGTTATATATTTTCCGATACGGCTTAGGGAACTCAAAACCAGAGTAATTCAAATCCTTACGGATTCCGACAATCAATATCCGTTCTCTTTTTTGCGGGACTTTATAAAAAATAGCTTTCAACAATTTGGGGGGCAAAACATGATAGCCAATTTCTTCAAGTACAGATACCATCCCATCAATTGTCCTTCCTCCATCATGATTTAGTAAGCCCCTGACATTTTCACCCAAACATACTGCAGGTTTTACTTCATTAACAATCCTTGCAAATTCATAAAACAAAGTCCCTCGTGCATCATTCAATCCTAATTTCTTCCCTGCATAACTGAAGGCTTGGCAGGGAAATCCCCCTGTTACAATATCTACTTTACCGCTAAGATGCTCAAATGAAACATTTCTGACATCCTCTTCGATAACGTTCCAGTTCGGTCGGTTCTTGCGCAGCGTTTCAGCAGCCCAGTGGTCCAATTCATTCAGGGCAACACATTTTATCCCTGCTTTTTCCAACCCAAGCGCCAATCCTCCCGCGCCAGCAAATAATTCAATTGCCGTGTAGTTCCTCAATGGTTTGCAAAAGTTGGAATCTTGTTCTTGATTGAATAAAAAGTTAAGCTCATCGAAAATTTTCAGTTGATCTTTTCTATAAACCCGGTAATTGCTCATTGGCTCCCTAACAGCAACCAATTTTCCACTTCGGTCCCATCTTCTCAGGGTTTCTTTACTAACAGATAATAAATCAGCAACTTCGGAAATCGAGTAATAATTTTTCATAACCAATCTACACAACATTACACATGGTTACAAATATATTTTGTTTTTTAAATTAAAGGCTAAAACTTTGCAATAAGTTTTCAACAGAGATGAAAAATTATCCGGAGAATAAGATCAATGTCCCAAGGTTTAATGAGGCAAATGGCTTTTATACAACAAAGAAAAGATCCATTCTAATGTCAAAAATCAAAGGGAAGGATACCAAACCTGAAGTGCGGCTCAGGAAGTTATTGTGGAGCATTGGCATTAGGTACCGTAAAAATGTGAAAAAGATAATTGGGCATCCGGATATAGTTATCTCACGGTACAAATTGATCATTTTTGTTGACGGTGAATTTTGGCATGGCTATAATTGGGAAGATAAAAAGCACAAAATCAAATCAAACCGGGATTTTTGGATCCCAAAAATTGAAAGGAACATCCAACGTGACAATGAAATAAACCAAGCACTAAAGAAACAAGGATGGAAAGTGTTGCGTTTTTGGGAACACGAAATAAAAACCGAGATCGGGAGATGTCTTTTTGAAATACTCAATTATACAGATATTGAGTGTCCCTCGGATGTCATTTATTAGAAAGGTTCTTTACCGGGTACCATGCAGCCAGAAAACCGATGGCCAGCACGATCAGGAAAGTGGCGACAACGTCAAAGAATTGCAATTGAACCGGGTAGGCGGAAATCGCAAATGAACCGTCTCCCGGGAATTTCAGCAACTCGAAGTTTTTCTGTGCCCAAACAAGGGCAACGCCCAGAAACATCCCGACAACAGCGCCCGACACCGAAATCAGCCAACCTTCGAACAGGAAAATCCGGCGGATCAGTTTTTGGTTGGCGCCCATACTTTCCAGTATCAGGATGTCGTCCTTCTTATCCAGAATGATCATCGTAAGGGTTCCCAGCAGGTTAAACGATGCAATGATCAGGATGAAACTCAAAATCAGGAAGCTGCTCCACTTTTCGGAACGCATGACCCGGTATATAAATTCATGCTGTTCATACCTGTCCTGCACCTGGAATGAGTTTCCCAGAATTGCTTTTACTTCGTCTTTTACCTCGTCAACATCGGCATCCGCTTTCAGTTTTAATTCCAGCGAAGTGATTTTCCCTTCCAGTTCAAATATCGAACGGGCAAATTCAATCGGGACAAGCAAATATTTGCTGTCAATATCCTGCTGAATGGAGAACACTCCCGATGGAAAAAGAAAATCATGATTGAAGGCTTCTTCAAGGTTTATGCGGGCTTTTTGTTCCTTCTTCGGGTAATACACATGAATGGGATCGACAAATGTCAACCCAACCGACAGGTCGTAAGCAATGCCCTGTCCCACTACCGCAAACTGATGAGGGTCTTTCTCGAGCAGAAATTTCCCGTTGACAATCGTGGAATCCAGTCCACTAAATGAGCCGTAGTCATTACCAACACCTTTCAGCACAGCATATTTCTGACGATCGGAATAGCGAAGGAGCACATTGTCCTCAACAACCTGCGCGTAATCCAAAACCTCATCCAGCTTTATCACTTCGGCAATCCCGGGAGCATTCATGGAAAAGTTTTTGCCTTCCACAACCGTTATTTTCAAGTCGGGATCGAAGTTGGACAGTTGTCCTTTAATGAAGTAATCGATACCGTTAAACGCCGACAAAACGACAATAAGCGCCAGTGTTCCCACGGCAACACCCACTACCGAAATTGCAGAGATGATGTTGATGATGTTCACTGACTTCTTCGAAACCAGGTACCGGCGTGCTATGTGAAAAGCCAGCTTCAAATTACTTTTTCCCTATTTGGATGAAAACCTTTCCGGACGAGCGTTTTTCCAGGTCGTACCACATCGTTATGATTTCAGAAGTTTGTCGATATTATCGATATAATCAAGGCTATCATCAATATAAAATTCCAGTTCGGGAATGACACGGATTTGTTTTCCGACCCGACGTCCAAGCAAGCCACGGATTTTTGGATTGGCAATGCGGATTTCTTTTAAAACTTCTCTGATATTATCGGTCGGAAAAATACTCAGGTAGGCGCGTGCCAGCCCCAGGTCGGGCGTTACACGAACCACAGTCACACTGATCATTTTCCCCATGAACATGGTGCGGCTTTCTTTTTGAAAAATATCGGCTAATTCTTTTTGTATTAACCGGCTTATTTTTTGTTGACGTGTTGATTCCATTTTCTTCTAAAAATTGTCCGTGGCAAAGTTAATCAAAATACACGACAGTCTGTTTTTATTTGGGTTCGGTCAAAAGCCGGGGACACCGGGGTACTAAAATTGGAGAAATGCTCTCTTAATCACTCCACAACCAAATAAAATTGCAAGAAGGACAAACACGACAGAGACCCCGAAAATACGGAGCCTCTGATAAACCGAAACCAATGTTCCTTCAAAGAAATTGCATTGCTGTTTATTTAGGAAGGGGGTATCCCTTCAACTGTTCCAGGTTCGTTTCAATTTCGTGTTCCGGATATTCATAATCCGACAAATGACCTGACATGTACTTATCGTAGCCCACCAAATCCATCAGGCCGTGTCCTGAGAAATTAAAAAGGATTACTTTCTCTTTGCCTTCTTCTTTTGCCTTTTTAGCCTCGCGGATGGTTGCAGCAATGGCATGGGTTGTTTCCGGTGCTGGAATAATCCCTTCGGTTTTGGCAAACAGCAAACCTGCCTCGAAACACTCACTCTGGTGAATGGCCTGAGCTTCCATTAACCCGTCGCGCAGGGCGGCGCTCACCAATGGAGCCATTCCGTGGTAGCGCAACCCGCCGGCATGAATTGGCGCCGGGATGAAGTTGTGCCCCAGGCTGTGCATCGCAAGCAACGGTGTCATTTGTGCCACATCGCCATGGTCGTAAATAAAAGGCGCTTTTGTTAAGGTTGGACAGGAGAACGGCTCCGCCCCGATCACCTGAATATCGGCACCATGAATTTTATCGTAGATGAACGGGAACGACAGCCCGGCAAAGTTACTTCCACCACCACAACAGCCAATCACAACATCGGGCTTGTCGATACCAACTTTTGCCAGTTGCTTTTTGGCTTCCAGGCCGATGATGGTCTGGTGCAACATCACATGGTTCAGAACCGACCCCAGCGAGTAGCGGGTTTGTCCGGTCGGATCGGTCACGGCAGCCTCAACAGCTTCGGAAATTGCAATGCCCAGCGATCCCGGAGTATCGGGGTATTTAGCAAGAATGTCGCGCCCTGCCTGGGTCTCGGTGCTTGGGCTAGCCACGCAGGTACCGCCCCAGGTTTGCATCATCATTTTACGGAAAGGCTTTTGATCAAAGCTTACCCGTACCATGTACACTTTGCATTCAATGCCGCCGATGATGGAGCAGGCAAAAGACAAGGCAGATCCCCACTGTCCGGCACCTGTTTCGGTGGTTAGCCGTTTGATGCCAAATTGCTTGTTGTACCAGGCTTGCGGCACGGCAGTATTTGGTTTATGACTTCCGGCAGGCGAAACGCCTTCGTTTTTATAATAAATTTTTGCAGGTGTTCCCAGCGCTTCTTCGAGCTCGTATGCCCGAACCAGCGGGCTTGGCCGCCAGCGAAAAAGGATTTGGCGAATTTCTTCAGGAATGTCGATCCAGCGCTCCTGGCTTACTTCCTGTTCAATCAGGTTCATCGGGAAAACTGCCGCAAGCATGTCGGGCGATACCGGAACCCCTCCCGGTCCAAGCGGCGGGTTCAATGGTGTTGGCAGGTCGGGCGCCAGGTTATACCATTGTTTTGGCATATCAGCCTCATCCAAAAAGATCTTTTTTTGTCTAGCCATAATCGGTTTGTTTATAAGTTTAAGCGAAGAAAGAAGGCCATGCTGCGTAAACAACATGGCCTCACTATTTTTAACCACCGGGAAATCGTTTACGCGACAACAGTAAAACTGCGCCACAACCAATTTCCTTCATATGAATTTACAGATATCATCAATTTTCGATACAATTTCCGTAAATCTAGATAATATTCTCTAAGTATTCAAGCCCTAAATCAATCAAATTCTCCGTCCGGGTTCCTTCACTTGTATAGTTTTAATGATTGAGTATTATCTTGAACTTTTTTTGGAATTCGTCAATACCGACTGTCATCAAATAGATTCCATTAACCTGATTGGAGATATCAATTTCAATGATATTTGTTCGTTTAGCTGATCTGTGCATAATTTGTCTCCCAGTTAAATCAAATAATGAAACATCGATGTGTCTGGATTCAATATTTGAAATTGAAAGATAAACCTTTCCGCTTGAAGGATTTGGATAGACTAAAACAGATGGTTTGTGGTCAGAAGTGTTGACACCCACAGGGTAACCGACACACAATGAAAAATTAGTAGCAACTTCTTCTCCTTGTAAATCAGTAGCTTTTACCATCAGATTCACACATCCGGTATCGGTGGGGTTTGATATGGCTACCAATGAATCGTTTTTGTAGCTCAACCACAGTGGGAGATTGTTCCCATCTGACAATGTCACAGATACATTTAAAGGATCATTTTCATCCGTATCATCAAAGATAATTCCTTTTGTTGATGGGATTAATATCAGGAAAGTATCTTTTGTCGTTTTCATGACATCTTCGATTGTGCTAACCAGGATCGGTGGATCATTTACAGGTAAAACCTCAATTTTAAAATCGACCTCAGACTTCAAGCCTGTGGAAGTATTGGTCAAAATCAATTTCAGGTCAGACTGCCCATTGGCGTTTGGTACTAAATTGATGATCAGTGTACCATTTATTTCACCCTGATTATAATTAATTTCATAAGAATCGATTAGTTGTTCATCGAAGTGATTCAGCTCCATTTCCAGCTCGTGTAACTCACATTCCAATCCATCATTAATATCAGAAAGCGGGATCATTATCGGAGTTGAATCTTCAGTCACCATTTGATCAGCAACAGAAGCCATAGATGGGGGGGCAGGGTTACCCAATACATTAACCTGAAAAACAAGTGTGTCGCTGTTTCCTGATTTGTCAATTGCTACCCACTTTTCAACACTGGAGCCAACGGGGAACGATGCATCAGGCCCCAGCCCACTGACCATATGGATATCTTCGACCTGACAATTGTCGGTGGCGGTAATTTCAGGATACTCAAATTCGATACTACATTTTCCTTCATCAACTGTCAGAAAAATATCTTCAACATCAACAAAGACAGGTTTTAGGTCGTCAATGATGTTTAGAATGATTTCATCCTGAGAAGTATTTTCATGATTATCGGAAACCGTAATAACTACTTTATTCTCTCCAAGGTCATCACAATTAAAAAACGTCTTGTCCGGTGTCTTTGAAAAAATGCCACAGGCATCCTCAAACGAATGACACAAATCATTGGGAGATAAATGTAATTCCCCGTTTTCATCCAACGAAAGTGTCGTTTCTTCACATATCATTTGAGGGGCTGTATCATCATAGATCGAAGCGACGGTGTAGCAAATATCTTTATTTCCTGCCTCATCGGTAACCGTTGCCTTAAGCTGAACATATGTCCCGGCGTGTCTGCAATCGAAACTGTTTGTACTTATATCAATTCGCAGATTCTCAAACGCAGTTTTATTGTCAAATGAACCAGCAACGATAAATTGTGCATCTTCCGGCGTCAAGGTATAATGCCCCGAATTGTCCAATACGATATTTATCGGTTGACATGTAGCCACTGGCGGAGTGATATCCTGATAGTTGACATTAAGGGTCAAATGAACCACACTGTCACAACTGTTCACAGACGTGAATGTTTCAGTATATTCTCCTGCCCCGGTTAGCGTTTGTGTACCAAAAGTGTAGGGTAGTTCACTTTCAAAAACTGAGACTGTTTCAGTTTCATCATACTTCGGATTTACGATTAGGGTTAAAGTAACAATGCTGTCGCAGCCGTTCGCCGAAGTAAATGCTTCCGTGAATTCGCCCGCATCAGTGATTGTTTGTGTCCCGAAGGTAAAAGGCAGCTCACTCTCACAAATAGCTGTTTCAATAGCAGTTGTTATAGCCGGGAGAACAACAATTGAGTCACCCAGTTCAAAAGCTTCAGATTTTCCCGATGGCATATGGGTTAGTGTGGCTTTTACCCCATATTTCCCCGCCATGCTGTAGCTGTGTTCAGGCTCCAATTCGGGAGAAGTGTTCCCGTCTCCGAAATCCCATAATATTTCCGTAGCATCAGCCGTATCGGCTGAGAAGCTAATAGCTTCATTCATACAACACGTGGTGGCTGAAACACTCAACTCAGCCCAGGGAGAAGGTTCCAAAATAACAGTATCTCCAACTGCAGGGCACCAATGTCCCAACTGATCCCGGAACTGGATATTTAGAAAATGTTCGCCGGAAGGTAGCCCGGAAGTGGTAAAATTTTCATCCAATACAAAAATTTTGGAAGGGGTGCTCAATTCAATTGTCTTTAGTGATCCCTGATCCTCATCAATCCAATACCTGTATGCTGTTATTTTGTTGTCGGGACAGGAGTTTTCCGGTTCATACTTTTTAAAGAACCTGGAAAGAACAGGGGACCATGCCCCCTTTTCGTCTTTAAAACGATAGTGGACTGTCTGTAGCCTGTTTTTCAACGATGAAACATCGATTAATTCGTCGAGATTGTATGTTCCCGACATTCCGGTACTTTTAAAAGTTGCCGTGCTGTAATCATTATTAAACCAATATTCAAATGCCACTATTTTTTGTATGGTTGGTGTCCCACTCCCCGGGGATACGGTAAAAAAACGGGAAACGGCCGGACTCCATATATTTCGTTCGTCTTTTGCCCTGAAATGTACTGTATGAAGTCCGGAGCCGAGGGAAGACACATCAAGATTTTCCCCGATGTTTAATGTACCTTTTCCCGGAACATTGACAGTTGTTGAAACTGCAAAATCGTTGTCAAACCAATATTCCAAAGTTGTGATATCAAGTGTTTGGGCTTTCACTATTCCCGAGATCAGGATGAATGTTAAAAGCCATTTAATCTTTTTCATTCCAGTATTTTTTATAATTCCCAGTGGTATTTCTGAAGAAGCTATTTTTAAATATTATCCCGGTCTGACTATCTGTCTTCGACTTATTCGACCCAGAAAGGATATTGGATGAAAAACAAGCTTTTAACGTTCTTGCGCGGCTACTGTAACTTTTACCCCCAGCTGTCCGTCTGAAGCGGCATTGTCAATATCGACCGAACGGACGTGCGGATAAAACGGGACAGCTCCTTCTTTATAGGGAAGGGACGAACCATAAATACCGATGTCTGTGCCATCTTCAGCTGCATCTGTGCCGGGGCACCCAACTTGCAAATGGTAATCATTATCGTAGGAAAAAGTATAAACATTGTCCGTGATGGTCGTAAAAATATTATCGGAACCCACGCCGGTAATGTTATGGTCGCCGGAGTGGGTGCTGGTAACCGGGTCATATGGTAAACCACCCGCGAAAAGGTTGTATGAGAATTCGCAACTTTCAGTTTGATAAAGTCCGGCATGATAGGAAAAAATATTGTTTCTAAAACGACAACTACTGGTTTGCTGTATCACGCGGGCACTGTAGACATTTGCGTTAATAGTATTGTAGTTGAAAGAAGACCCCAAAAATTTATTTATGGATCCAAATATCAATGTTTTCTCAATTAAACAGTTAGATGCATAACGGGCATTAATAGTGCCAGTCACCGATTCATTAATATGAAAATTAACATCGAGAGTATCCGATTCATATCCCCGCAAAGTTAAATCACCTCTGATCCGGCATTTTTTTATTGAAATATTTTCAGCATCATCATCACTGCTTCCAAAGTTCAGGCTTCCCGTGAAACAAATACCTTCAAAAGAACTGTTGTCACAGTTGCCGGTGAAAGTCAGGTTCGTGGTTATTCGCGTTTGTCCGGTGGCAACTGTTGAGTCTGGGTAATGTCCTGTGCCCACCCAATGCAAAGTTTTATCAATGATTGGGTTATTTAGAGCAAATCCCAATCCGGGAAGATAAATGGTATCACCAGGATTGGCAGCCGAGATAGCATCGTTGAGGGTTGAGTAGATTGATGCTGTCCCGTTTTGGACAACAATTCTTGTTTGGGCATATCCCATTACAACAAGAAATAAAAAAGGGATAAATGCAATTTTCTTCATGACGTTACTTTTTAGGCTTGTTATTTTTAGTTCTCATTTTTTGTTTATTTTGTGTCATTTGTTCAAAACCTAAAACTAAATGGAACGTACTTTTGGAATGGTTCAAATGATAAAAATGTGCGATTCAAATCGTAAAAACCAGAGAAGAATGAATTGAAATCCATTAATACAGAGGAAGATGGCCCATTTAAAATTAATCTTATTGATTTCGTCTTTTATTATTCCCCTGATACTGGCAATTACACTGCTTGCCACGGCAAAACGTGATTTGCCAAAACAGGTCATGGGAATAGGGCTCATGAATGCATTCTTTGTTTTCCTGGCCAACTATTTTTATTTTCAGAAATTGTATCTGGACTATTCCCGCATCCACAGTCTTCATATTGCAGCAGTCCTGTGAGTTTTTCCATCAATTTACCTTTATGTGAAGGCAATTGTTGTTACTAAAAAAAGTTTCCAAAAAGATTTGGTCCATCTGATGCCAGGATTGGTTTTTTGTATCATTTCTGCCATTCTCTTTTACGGGTTCCTGAACACAAGTGAACGGGTTTACTACTTGTCTAACTATCGAAGCGGAATTCATTTCTCAAGCTTTAACATGAAGATGATCAGTTATTTTCGGTTAACCGATGTGCTGCTTATTGTTGCCCAGGTTATTTTCTACTCTGTGAAATTTATCCAACTGCCTATCAGCTACCATGAGAAGTTGAAGGAGGAATACTCCAATATCGAAAGTTTCTCTATTGACTGGTTGAAATGGTTTAATGCCTCGTTTGTGCTGGTTGGCTTGTTCTGCATTGCCTTTTACGTGTTTAACCCATTCCGCCAAGAGAACGATTTATTTTTGGTCATCTTCCTTTTTATCGTTTCTGCTTTTATCTGGATTATTGGGCTTTGGTCGTTTAAACAAAAAAAGGCTTCGATTACTTGCGAACTATCCGTACAGGTCGATGACAAGGATATTAAAATGAAAGATGAAGCCCTTGTGCAAAAAGTGAAGGACTATTTTGATCAAGAAAAGCCTTTCCTTCGGCCTGACCTGAGCCTGACCATGGTTTGCCGGGAAATCGGAACGAACCGGAGCTACCTTTCCGCGATTATCAATACCCGTTTTGGAATGAATTTCAATGCTTTTGTAAATAGGCACCGGGTCGAATTTATTAGTGACTACCTCCGTGAACACCCAGCTGCTTCAAAGCAAGACCTAGCAGAGATTGGAGGCTTTGGTTCCGTCAGCTCATTAAAGAGGAACATGTGCAAGTTGAAAATTGGCCAATAAGCAGACAGTAACAGAAACGGGCTAAAATAAATTTTTGAGTTTCAAGGATTCAAGCTATTTTTGCAGCTCATTTCTTTCAAGATTTATCAAATGGACAAGAAGACCGTTGTAAGTGGCATTAGGCCAACAGGATATTTACACTTGGGCAATTATTTCGGCGCAGTGCGCAACTTTTTGCGCATGCAGGAAGATTATAATTGCTTTTTCTTTATTGCCGATATTCATTCGCTGACCACCCACCCGACACCCGAGAACCTTCAGGCCGGAGTGAAACAGGTTTTGGCTGAATACCTGGCCTGTGGGATCGACCCGGAAAAAGCAACCATCTTCATTCAAAGCGATGTGCCCGAAATTACCGAGTTGTACACCTTCCTGAACATGAATGCCTACCTGGGCGAACTGGAACGGACTACATCTTTTAAGGAAAAGGCCCGCAAACAACCTGAAAACGTGAACGCCGGTTTGCTGACTTACCCCGTTCTGATGGCTGCCGATATCATTATTCACAAAGCCAACTATGTGCCTGTTGGGAAAGATCAGGAGCAGAACCTGGAAATGGCCCGTAAGTTTGCCAAACGTTTCAACCGGATGTACGGGCACAAAGTATTCCCGACCCCGAAACCATTTACTTACGGAGGCACCGACCTGATCAAAGTCCCGGGGCTGGATGGCAGCGGAAAGATGGGCAAATCGGAAGGAAATGCCATTAACCTGTATGACGACCCGAAAGATATCCGTAAAAAAGTGATGCGTGCCGTTACCGATGCCGGCCCAACAGAAATGAACTCGCCCAAACCGGAACCGATCCAAAACCTGTTTACCCTGATGGACATTGTTTCGGCCCCCGAAGTGGTGAAACAATTCGACGAGGCTTATGCCAACTGCCAAATCCGCTACGGCGATATGAAAAAGCAACTTGCCGAAGATATTATTGGCTACACAGCCCCGATCCGCGAACGGATTATTGAAATCCTGGGCGACGATGCCTACCTGGCAAAAGTAGCGAAACTGGGCGCTGAAAAAGCCCGTGAATCGGCATCAAAAACGCTTGAAGAAGTAAAATCAATCATCGGGTTCAAACGGTTGTTTTAAGCAAGTGTATTCCTACAAAAATGATTATATAAGAATTGGCCGGGCTTTTTGTCCGGCTTTTTTTTGCTCCAAACCTTTAGCTTGAAGATGGCTCTATTTCCCGCTGAAATAGCGGCGATACAAAACTTTCTTCAGGTCGCGAAAGATAATTTGATGGGCAATCACCTCCACCTGGTTATACTGCGGAAATTCGTTGCTGGTGCGGTCGATATCGCGCTGACTGATGTCGACCTGGTAAAGAATCGACATTAGCAGGTCGGAATTGGTTTTGAGCAGGTGACCGATTTGGTCAACTAACTGTCCATGCAGTTTCGGATAGGCATCTTCCACACTACCCGAAAAATGAATCTCTACCCCGAACATGCCAAAATCCTTCACAATCTGGGCAATCGTATCAAGGACAATCTCTTCACGGTCCAGGTAGTTTTGTACATTGTTGCTGCGTATATCGGGTAAGCTCATTGTATTCTTGTTTGATGACGGGAAGATAAGGATTTTTGAAGTAGGGCTGCCCTTGGCGTTTCCACTAATATTGAGAAAAAAATGCTCCGGCCTTTCGACAAGTCCGGAGCATTCTCTAATATCGTGATTGGTTGTGACCTAAAATACCGCCTCAACAATCTTGCGGGCATTATCGGAAACACCATAGGTATACATGTGCAAACTGGGCACTTTATGTGCAATCAGGTCGCGCGACTGGTGGATCGCCCACTCGGTTCCAACGATTTTTGCATCGTCGTTGTTTTTACATTTTGCCAACTCTGTCGATAATTCCTGTGGCAAATCAATATGAAAAATCTTAGGCAGTACTGTCAGCTGGTTTTTCAGGTTGATGGGCTTAATTCCGGGAATAATGGGCACCGTAATTCCGGCAGCACGGCATTTGTCCACAAAATCGTAATATACCTGGTTATCGAAGAACATCTGTGTCACGATATAATCAGCGCCTGCATCCACTTTTTGCTTCAGGTACATCAGGTCAGTTTCGAAGTTTGGCGCTTCGAAATGCTTTTCCGGGTAACCGGCCACCCCGATACAAAAGTCAAGCGGGGACGAATTTTTCAGGTCGGCATCCAGGTATTTGCCGTGGCGCAAATCAACAATCTGCTTTACCAGTTCGTTGGCATTGGCATGGCCATCCGGCTCCGGACGGAAAACATGTTCAGCTTTGCTACCATCGCCACGTAATGCCAGCACGTTCTCGATGCCCATAAAGTTCAGGTCGATCAGCACATGCTCGGTTTCGCTTTTGGTGAAGCCTCCGCACAAAATATGCGGCACAACCGGGATGCCGTACCGGTGCTGAATGGCAGCCGCAATAGCAACCGTCCCCGGACGCTTGCGTACCACCTGCTTTTTAATCGTACCGTCCGGCATTTCCTTGTAAATCATCTCGTCACGATGGGTGGTGATATTGATGTACTTCGGATCAAAATCGACCAGGCTTTCAATCGTACGGTAAATATTTCCGGCGTTGTTGCCTTTCAGAGGTGGCAGCAACTCAAAGGAAAAGACGGTTTTATCGCTTTCAGTAATGATATCTATAATCTTCATATTCCGCTATGAATTTGTCAGGTTCCGGTTTATTTAAAAATATTTTCAATCTGCTTCTGTGCTTTTTTACTCTGGCGTTGCATTTCAGTTTCAATTGAATTATTGAAATGAAAAACCATATCGAGCACAAACATAAGCACCATTCCCAAAACAAAAGCAATTAGAATTTTTTTAGTCGCACTTTTCATTATCATTTAATTTTTACATTTTCAAAAAAGTTGAAAATCTAAAGTTTGATTTTAGATTTTCATGGTTATCGTAATTATGTTCCCGAAACTGCCCTAGTGTCAAGTCAATTGTATGATAACGGTTTAGACTCCTTCGTCTCTCGATAGCTATCGGGATCCTCGGAGTGACGTCATCGCGAGGAGGAGGTACGACGACAAAGCGATTTCTACGAAAGTTCAACCTTGACTTGACACCGACTCACACCCCTTTATAATTCAGGTTTACCGGCAGAAACTGTTCAACCAGATCAACCGAAACACCCTTGCGGCGTGCATAATCCTCCACCTGGTCTTTGCCTATTTTTTCAAGGCTGAAATAGCGAGATTCCGGATGTGCATAGAACTGACCGCAAACTGATGCTGTCGGGTACATCGCGTAATGTTCCGAGAGTTTAATACCAATCTTTTCAGCGCCAAGCACCTTGAACAGGTTTTCCTTTTCGTGGTGCTCCGGGCAGGCCGGGTAGCCCATTGCCGGGCGGATTCCCTGGTATTTCACCTTCAGGATGTCGTCCCAGTTCAGGTGTTCGTTCGGTGCATAGCCCCAGTATTCGCGGCGCACTTTCTCGTGCAGCAACTCGGCAAAGGCCTCCGACAGACGGTCGGCCAGCGCTTCAAGCATAATGGCTTTGTAATCGTCGTGATCGGCTTTATACTGCTCCATCCATTTCTCAATGCCTATTCCGGCCGTTACGGCAAAAGCCCCGCAATAGTCGGTTTTGTTGATCTCCTTCGGCGCAACAAAATCAGACAAACAGAAATTCGGCGAACCTTCTTTCTTTACTTCCTGCTGACGCAAATGATAGAACCGACCGTATTCTTTACTACGTTTTTCGTCTTCAAACAACACAACATCGTCGCCATCGGCATGTGCCGGCCAGATACCATAGATACCGTTGGCCTGCAACATTTTCTTTTCAATAATTTCATCGAGCATGTGCTGCGCGTCGGCATACACTTTGCGCGCCTGTTCGCCCTGAACTTCGTCATCCAGAATTTCGGGGAAACGGCCTTTCAGTTCCCAAACGAAGAAGAAAAAGCTCCAGTCGATGTATTCCCGAAGTTCTTCCAGCGGAAAGTCAATCAGCTCGTGAATGCCGGTTTTAACCGGTTTATAAATTTCGTTTTTACTCCAGTCAACCTGAAATTTATTGGCACGGGCTGCTTCCAGTGTCAGGTATTCTTTTTGTTTTTTCTGACCATGGAACTCCCGGATTTGGGCATATTCATCCTTTACAGATTGAATGAAGTTCTCGTTTTTCGAAAGCAGATTTGCCACCACATTTACCGTGCGGCTGGCATCTTTCACATACACAACCGGGTGCGAATACTGCGGGGCAATTTTCACAGCCGTGTGAATTTTCGAGGTGGTTGCACCTCCAATCAGCAAGGGCAAAGTGAATCCCTGCCGTTCCATTTCGGCGGCCACGCTCACCATGATTTCCAACGAAGGCGTAATCAACCCGCTGAGGCCGATCAAATCCACATTCTCCTTGCGGGCAGTTTCCAGTATCTTTTCGGTAGGTACCATCACCCCAAGGTCGATCACCTCGTAGTTGTTACAGCCCAGCACCACGCCCACGATATTTTTGCCAATATCGTGCACATCGCCCTTCACCGTAGCCATCAGTACTTTCTTTTGGCTGCTCTGCTGGTTCTTATATTTTTCCTTGTCCGCCTCAATGAAAGGCAGCAAATAAGCCACCGCCTTTTTCATTACGCGGGCCGATTTGATCACCTGTGGCAGGAACATTTTCCCGGAACCGAACAGGTCACCCACCACATTCATCCCATCCATCAGCGGGCCTTCAATGATATTCAGTGTCGGCTCGTAAAGCGGCACAGCTTCGGCCAAATCCTCTTCAATATAATCGGGCAAACCTTTTACCAACGCATGTTCCAGACGTTTTTCCAAAGGAAGTTCACGCCATTCATCCTTGCGTACCGCTTTGCCTTCTTCAGCTTTCAGGGTTTGGGCGAAATCCAGCAAACGCTCGGTCGCATCCGGGCGGCGGTTCATCACCAAATCTTCAATATATTCGAGTAAATCTTTCGGAATCTCATCGTAAATCTGCAGCATACCCGGGTTTACAATCCCCATATCCAGTCCGGCTTTGATGGCATGGAACAAAAATACCGAGTGAATGGCCTCGCGCACCACGTTGTTCCCGCGGAACGAGAAGGACACGTTGCTCACCCCACCGCTTGTTTTGGCGTGTGGCAGGTTGGTTTTGATCCAACGCACCGCTTCAATGAAATCGACCGCGTAGTTGTTATGCTCTTCCATTCCTGTCCCAATCGTCAGAATATTCGGGTCGAAGATGATGTCCTCAGCCGGGAAACCAATTTTCTCAGTCAGCAATTTATAGGCACGTTCACAAATTTCGATGCGCCGCTCGTAGTTATCGGCCTGGCCTTTTTCGTCGAAAGCCATCACCACCACGGCTGCACCATAACGCTTGATTTTAGCTGCCTGCTCCAGGAATTGCCCCTCGCCTTCCTTCATACTGATAGAGTTGACAATTGCCTTCCCCTGCAAGCATTTCAGCCCGGCCTCAATCACCTCCCATTTCGAGGAGTCGACCATCACCGGAAGCTTGGCAATATCCGGCTCGGCCATCAGCAGGTTCAGGAACGTGACCATTTCCTTTTTGGCATCCAGCATCGCATCATCCAGATTCACATCAATCACCTGGGCACCGTTTTCCACCTGTTGGCGGGCAACAGCCAGTGCTTCTTCATATTTTTCTTCACGGATCAGGCGGGCAAACATGCGCGAACCCGACACATTACAACGCTCTCCAATATTTACAAAATTGGTTTCGGGCGTAATGGTCACTGGTTCCAGTCCGCTGAAACGGGTTAGCTCGTCATTCTTTTGTTTCACGTGGGGCTGCGCAGCCTCAGCCACTCCGGCAAACTTGCGGATGTGGTCGGGCGTGGTACCGCAGCACCCCCCGATGATATTCACAAAGTGATTGTCCAGAAAATCTTTCACCTGGGCAGCCATTTCTTCGGGCGTTTCATCATATTCCCCAAACTGGTTTGGCAACCCGGCATTCGGATAAGCGCTGATGTAGAAAGGCGCCTTTTTCGACATTTCTTCCAGGTATGGGCGCATGTCTTTCGCACCAAGCGAGCAGTTCAAACCAATACTCAGCAGGTCGATGTGGCGCACCGAGTTCAGGAACGCCTCAACAGTTTGCCCGGAAAGTGTGCGGCCGCTGGCATCGGTAATTGTTCCCGACACCATCACTGGCAAACGAATGCCACGTTCTTCAAGTTCTTCTTCAATGGCAAACAACGCAGCTTTCGCATTCAGCGTGTCGAAGATGGTTTCCACCAGGAGCAAATCCACACCACCATCCAGCAATCCTTTCACCTGTTCGCGATAAGCTTCCTTCACCAAATCAAAAGAAGTGGCACGATAGCCAGGATCGTTCACATCGGGCGAAAGCGACAGGGTTTTGTTGGTTGGCCCCAACGCACCGGCCACGTAGCGCGGTTTGTCCGGATTTTTCGCCGTAAATTCCTCCGCAACCTCGCGTGCAATTATTGCCGATTGCTTGTTGATCTCGTACACCCACTTCTCGGTGTGATAGTCGGACTGCGAAATGCTTGTTGCATTGAAAGTATTGGTTTCAATGATATCGGAACCGGCTTCCAAAAAGGCCGCATGGATGCTTTTGATCACATCCGGACGGGTAATAGAAAGCAGGTCGTTATTGCCCAGCAGTTCATTTTCCAGTTCAGCCAATTCTTCATTTCTGAAATCCACCTCGGTCAGCTTGCGCTTCTGGATCATGGTACCCATGGCACCGTCCAACACCAGCACCCGGTGTTTCAGTTCTTCACGTATGTCTTTCTTTTTTGTCATTTTACTTATTTCCCTTCTAAGTGAAAGCCTTTCCCTTCGTCATTGCAAGCCGGCAACTGCCGGAGAAGCAATCTGTTACTGCTAAAGAGATTGCTTCGTCATGCCTCTTACCAATGACGTAGAAAGCTACTTTTTACTTTCTTTCAATCTATAATCTATTCAACCTCGTTTGTCAGGTCTTCCCAATTCGGGTTCATCGCATTAATCAAATCAATTTTCTTTTTTCGAGAACCTCCTTTTATCTGCTTTTCCCGAAAAATAGCTTCTTCTATTGAATGAAAGACTTCAAAATAAACAAGTTTGTCAACATTATATTTTTTAGTGAAGCTACTTTCATAAATCTTGTTTTTATGCTCATACATCCTTTTCACCAAATCCGAAGTAACTCCTACATAAAGTACCGAATGATTTTTATTGGTTAAGATGTATGTTGCTCCACCTCTCTCCATATTCAGTTTATATACCATATCCATCACTGTAATCCGGAAGTCATAGAGAAGTAATCTTCCTCCGAGAAAGATTGCTTCGTCGTTCCTCCTCGCAATGACGCGATAATTAACTCAACAATTTCATCTCACACTCGCCGCGAATGCCAATCTGGTCTTCGCAAATCAGCACGGCAGCGATAATTTCAGGGAAATCTTCAGTGCGTTTCAGCACTTTCTCTACATCTCCCGGCTTCTTGATCAGGTTGCCCAACCCGGTAGCAAAAGCATCGGCCAGCGCAGTTTCCCGGCAGGCAATCATCACCGCATCTGCCTTCCCAAAGCTAAGCGATGGACCAACTGTTCCCGCAGAAGTACAAATACCAAGGGGCGTTTGTTCAGCGGTAATCTCCAGCCCAACCATCCCCGACAAAGGGGATTCGCCTGCAAAAATACTCATAATCAACGAACTTTGCAGTTTTAAAAAGATGTCGCCACCATTTTCAATAACCAGCTCATCGATCGTAAAGTTTTCCAAAAGCGATTGCCCGATAATTTCGCTGAACATCCCGGCCACTGCGGCCATGGGGCCAACACCGGCTTTTTCGGCGGCCGCAGCCATTTGCTTCGCCATTTCGGGAGCCGTTTCCTGCACCGGACATGGTTTCAGGCTCTTTTTGAAAAACGGGTCAACAGCAATATAGGCCTCCAGTTCATCCCGAATCTCCGTCAGCTTTTTCAATGCAAAGTCCGCCATTTCTTCTTTAAAAGAAGGATGATCGATGCCTACCCACAAGTCGGAATCTTTGTAAGTAATGACAAACGATTGAAAGCGCTCTTTCGAAAAGCTGTTGCGGTATGTCCGGGGGACAGCCTTCCCCCACCCTTCAAAAGAAGAGGAGAAAGAACCAGTCCCTGGCTTATTTTTTCCCATCATCGTATTTTTAGCAGAACTCTTGGTATATATTCCAATTCCTTCTTTCCGGGGTTATCCAAAAAGTAACCTCGATCGGTATTGCGATCCGTCTGTTGCCGGAGAAGCAATCTCTTAAAAACAGATTGCTTCGCTTCACTAGCAATGATGCATCGCTGCGGTTTTCCACCCTTGAAAAGAGCCCGGAAAGTCTACCTGAAATCAATTGCAAACAGGTTTAGCGGACAGGCCGGGACACAGAGTTCGCAAACAACGCACTTTTCAGGGTTGAAGGTCAGCTCCCAGTTGCTGTCCATGGTCAAAGCGCCCGAAAAACAAACGGCCGTACAGTTTCCGCAACTGATACATTTTTCGTGGTCCCAATGGATTTTCTTATCAATTGGCTCACAGCTCACATGGTTTTCTTCGAGCCAGGCAATCCCGTTTTTCAGGTTTTCAGCCGTGCCTTCCAGTTCCAGCACCAGGCTTCCGGTTTTCCCGGGGCGCACTTCCGCCTTCAGGATATTGATCCGGATATCGTAATCTTTCACCAGGTGGTAGCTCAACGGTTTATCACCACTCTGTGCCGGAAACCGCAGGATATAACGTTTCTTTTTCATGATTCACCTCCTGTTTCTTTTAATCCCTTCAGCGACGTATTGGTTGGAAACTGCATCACAGGCTTTGTGATTTCAAACTCCCCTTTCTGAATTTTCTCTTTCAGCAGGTTGGCAATCTTCCGGGCTTTTGACAGGCTTGAAACCGGCGCAGTCCGTATCTTTTTGCCATTCACCTTGATAAAACCCGAACGTAATTGTTCGTAGGTGACCCGCCCTAACGCCGGGGTTCCCTCGGTTCCGTAATCCAGCACCGTTGTTTCAATCTGCTCATTCCGGATCGAAACCCGCCGGGCGATATCTTCATCCAAAACCGGAATAGGCACGCCAATTCCCACAAAGAGGCTCACGCCATATTTTTCGTAATAGGCTGCCCGAAGATATTCGGAGCTCATCTGCTTCAGGTCGCCAATCACGGCAATGGTGGCCGAGTTGCTCACCGGCACGCCAAACTCGTTTTTGGCCTTGCTGGTGTTGAACTGTGTGCCCGGCCAAACCACGTAACCTTCGGTGCCGCCCAAAAAGATGCGCGTTCCCAAACCGATGGTCCGAAGTTCCGGATCGTTCAGCAAGGGGCTCAACTCACCCGAAGTGGAATAGTTCGCGTTCTTCATATTCGGCAACAGCGAGCCCATGTACGTGTATTTTATCGTATCGGTCGTATTGACCGCCACATTGTAGTTTTGGTAGGCATTCCGCGGGTTGAACAGGAACATTTCGTTCACCGTTTCCTTGCTGATTTTTGCTTTGATGTACTTCCGCGGGTAGCAATCCGTGCCTTTGCCCCAGGCTTCCAGCTCCAGTTCTTTGCCATCCACCAAATCCTGGATAACATGTGCCCCGCCGTATTGCGGGTTGTCGGGATCGCTGGCAGTAGCGCCCACATAGGTGTCAACAGCAGCCAGCCCCTCGTAAACCGGAACACCATTCAACCGGATTTTTTCCATGCGGATTGGCGGGTCGGCATGCCCAAAATTGATGAAGGCCCCGCTGGAGCACATGGCACCAAAAGTGGCGGTTGTCACCACATCTACCTTTTTTACAATCTCGGCAGGCGACAACTCTTTGGCCATGGCCGACACTTCTTCGGCGGTCAGCACCACGGCTTTCCCGCTTCGTATTTTTTCGTTGATTTCTTCGTATGTTTTTTTGATGCTCATATTCCTTTCGTTTTATGACCATAAAGGCCGTACAATTACCTGTTTCCGTTCCCGTTCAGGAACAGTTTTCGTTTAAATTGGAGAAAATTCAGCGCTGATCAGCGCATACAACTGTTGGAAAAGTGCATCTGGCTTAAGCGGAAAAGCAGTAAAATTCTTTTTTTCAATGCGTTCATGATGTTCTGTGTTTCAATTATAATTCCGTTTCCGGCCGGGTTTTGGCACCGTTTCAGCTCCGTCAGTAGCCGGATTGATGGTTGCCAGAGTTTCGCAGAGCCCGATCTCTCCACTCTTCGCTATAATCAAAAAAGTCCCTGTGAAAGGAGATGATTTGATAATTCTCTGCAAATGTAGTGTCAAAACTGATAATTATCAAATTATCGGTGAAAAACAGATCTGATCTGTAAGAATATTCGTCCTGTTGAACGATCTGAATCATATCACTTCTGTCGGTTTTTTGAACCTCCGATAGGTTCTTTCGGTGCTTAGGGATATCATCTGTTTGAAAAGATGACATCCTCACCCCACCAATTCTCCGGATTTTCATTCCAAACTCTTTCGGGAGCTCCGCACATCGAAAGGTTTACGCTCGGACAACGAAATAGACGTAAGCCGGGAAAGTCCGGGTATCGCGGTTTGTAACCGCGATAAACAGATCGTATTTCCTTTCTACTCCAACGCTGTCAGGTCCGTCAGTTGCCGGACGCTGACAGGTTACTGTCCCTCAAAACCCTGCCATTCCGGTGCAAGCCGGAATCTGTTGGCGATTCCCGAATAATTCTCGGGACGGCTCCGAAGGAGTCAAATATCAATAACCCCGGGTGAAGTACAACGCAACCCGGGGGTGGCAAATGCGGGTGGAAACAAGGCGCAGCCACCAATCCTTTTGAAATGGGAAATCATTTCATGCGCCGCAGCTGGAAAACGTTGGTTTGTTGTCCTTCCGGACGGGATTTACTTTTTGTCTTGACACAAAAAG
>JBNKTK010000059.1:0-21501 GCA_050298035.1 Mangrovibacterium sp.
GAGGCTGTCCCAAAAGTCAGACTAAGGAAATTTCAACTTACAAATTGGAAGCAACCTTAAAATTTACCCCTCCAAACCTCCCCTAAAGGTGAGGCTTAAAGTCCCCTTCAGGGGACTCGATAGCTATCGAGTTAGGGGTTAGGAACTTGAGCTGAACTTACAATTTGAAAGTTCCGAAAAAGCGCTCAGGACTTTTGAGACAGCCTCTTCTTTCCAAAAGAAAATCAATAATGAAAAAAGTACTAATTCTGGGTGGAGGATTTGCCGGTGTGCAGGCCGCCATCGAATTGCAAAAGGATAAAAATTTTGATGTCACCCTGGTATCCGACCGGGATTACCTCTACGTGTTCCCGGTTTCAATTTGGGTGCCGGTGCGAATTAAAGAGTTTGATGACGTTAAAATCCCGTTGGCTGCAATCAGCAAGAAGCACAAATTCAAAGTGGTTATCGATAAAGTGACCGGGATTAAAGCCTCGGAGCAAACGGTTACCTGCCAAACCCGGAATTTTACTTACGATTACCTGGTACTTGCATTTGGCGCAGAAAAGCTGGTTCACAAAGGCATGGAAAACACCTTGTCGATTTGTGGGAAACCGGGAATGGCGCTGGATATACGTGACCAATTAGATGCGTTGGTGCAAAAAGGAAGCGGTAAAATAGCCATTGGTTTTGCAGGCCATCCGAAAGATAAATCGGCCGTACGCGGGGGCCCTGCCTTCGAGTTGATGTTCAACATCCATAACTACCTGAAACGAAAAAAGATCAGGCAGAATTTTGAGCTGACCTTCTTTGCGCCGATGGCCGAACCGGGAGCAAAAATGGGGCCAAATGCCTTGAAGATGCTGGGGATGATGTTTAAAAAATACGATATCAACCAACATTTTGGAAAGAAAATTACAGAGTTCACCAATGACGGAATCCTGTTTGAAGATGACTCAAAGCTTGATTCCGATTTCACCATGTTCATCTCGGCCAGCACCGGCCCTGCCCTCCTAAAAGACTCCGGCCTGCCGCTTTCCGAGTCAGGCTTCGTAAAGATAAATGATTACGGACAGGTAAACGGTTTTACCAATGTATTTGCCATTGGCGACATTGCCGCCCTTGAAGGCCCCGACTGGGCAGCCAAGCAAGGTCACCTGGCCGAAGTAATGGGACGAAATGCTGCCTTCAATATTATTCAAATTGAAAAAGGGACTGAGAAACGAAAAGGCTACCAAAAACACCTGAACATCCTTTGTGTGATGGACACGGGAGATGGTGCTGCATTCGTTTACCGGAAAGGCGACAGAGCTTTGTTAATTCCCATGCCAATTGTTGGACACTGGCTAAAAAAAGCCTGGGGAGTTTATGCCCGGATCACCAAAGTTGGACTTCTAAACTAACAACTTTCATATTGAACAATCACAACCTGTTCTAATCACCCATCAAAACCAGAAAACCAAAAATGAAAAAAGTTTCCAAACTACTTGTATCTCAACGCATGGTCATACTTTCAGTAATGGGCGCCATGCTTTACATTGGCATTTCGTATTACGACATTTCGCTGTGGTATATTCTGCTTGCCGGCATTGTGCTGGGTGCCATCTTCGGGAAAGTGTTCTGCCGCTGGGTTTGTCCCATGGGATTGATCATGGAAATTATGATGGGAATGAGCCCTGACGGTAAAATCAGGCAAATGTACCAATACCACAAAATTGGATGCCCTATTGCCTGGATATCAGGTTGGCTAAACAAGTTCTCGCTGTTCCGGATAAAAATCAACCAGGATACCTGCAAAAACTGCGGATTATGCGACAAGCAATGCTATATTGTTGCCATGGAACCACAAAAGTTCAGCTTGTACAAAGCCAAACTGGAAACGCCCGGCGACAGCTACACTTGCTCCAAATGCCTGCAATGCGTGGCTTCCTGCCCTAACGGGAGCCTGCGGTATAAAGTATAGAGATTGTTCGTCAATAACGGATCACCTTCTTTTGATGAATATCCCGAAATCGCAACTGACTTGCTGCAACAAATGAGACGGAAGCTTTTCATATGTCATTCCCGGATGATCCATTGTCCATTCATACTTTGCATAGTCATACGATATGCTTTTTCGGGTTGAAAAATAATTGGCACTTATCCGTAATCCAATTTGAAATTCAGGCATTTGCACGATGGCATAAGAAAAATAGACTTCGGGACTGAACCACCAGGCTGATGTTGAGTGAATGTTATATTCCTCGGCCCAAAGGTAGTTTCCACCATCTTCTTTCAACCTGACGAACAGTTGTTCCTTGTTGTTAAAAGACAGCCCGGCATTGAAATTAGCCCTTAATGTTATGCGTTCTTTTTCAACTGAATATTGGATACCAGTATAAGGACCGGTCAGCCACATATAAAATTGCATATAGCCTGTTGTCCCTTGTGAATTGACATAATATCCGGGCAGTTTCCGGTAATACAATCCGATATCTGTAAGAAAAAACTGCTTGCTCTGAAGTCCCGCATTTACGCCCCAGTGGTCGCTAAATCGCTTTGTCCCTTTCAATTTAAACCGGCTTGGAGCCAAAGCATCATTGATCCCAATTTCAAGGTCGGCCTCCCAATTATGGGTTAGCCAAAGGTGGGTCGAAAAACTTAAGTACTCTTCATCGACCACATATTCCTCGTAGTAATCAATGTAATTCATAAAATCAAGACGTGACGTGGTAGACTGGTCAAAGTGCGTAGACGTTCCCCCGAAAAAGCCATCAATGGAATATTTCTCGATGAATTGGGCATTCGATTTCGGCAGGGTAAATAGCGAAATTAAAACCGACAGGCCTGTAATATATAGGTATTTCTGCATGTTGCTTGACTGATTGGAATTAGTAGATTGGGTAAACAACCGCTGTTGAATCGGTTACAAAAGAGTTGTCGTCAAACTCAAATGTAATTTCAAATTTCAGGCTGTCGGTTGTAGGTGCCTGTTTTAGGAATAAGCTGAAATCAATTGTTGGTTCGAAAAGCCTGTCCTTCGAACCAGAATAACTGATTATATCGTCAAGGCTCGAATACATCCCTCTTTTGGTGCTAATATAGCCAACAAATATGTCGGTCATATCGCTTCCCGCTTTATAGTCAGGCGAGAAATCAAAAAGTGTCCTGACATGGATCGAGCTCATCTTCTTGATTGGCCTAAACTCAAAGTACAGACAATCACAGTCCCAGGCATAAGCCTCGTTAAAAAAGGACATGCGCACAAATGGACGTTGGACATATCCATAATCGGGCTTTTCGTAATGAAGTGTATCGGTCAATATTATCTCAAAACCAATTGCCTTAGCCGGGATCAAATCAGTCGCCGGGTTAAAAGAAATATAGCTATCGGCATTATTCACAGAGGTGATGATAGCCTTGTTATAATTGAGATCAAGCACTTCAGGCGTTGGACAATCGCAGTTGAAAATGCATCCGGCCATAAGCCTGAGCAATGCGACTGAGACAATAATTAATAACCCTTTTCGAATGGTTCCGAAAATCATACTTCTGTTATTTGTGGTAAATGAATATTTAATTCAAATAAGATACTGGATGTATCATATTGTTTTGACTCACAAATATAAGTATAGAATATTGAAAAGGAACCAAGACTAAACAATATAGCGAGGCATTGGAGAAAGGTGAAAAGGGTGGAATTTTTCCGAAAAAAGAAAAAAGCACTAAAATCATTGATTTCAAGTGCCTTTTATTAGATTTTATTTCTTGACAAGTACCCCGGACGGGATTCGAACCCATGACCTACTGCTTAGAAGGCAGTTGCTCTATCCAACTGAGCTACCGAGGCATCCTTATTTTTTCAATACGTTCTGCCCAAAAACGGAGATCATTTAAAATGACCGGCAGGCTTAATTGAAAGCGGTTGCAAAGATATAAAAATATCAAAAAAAGCAACCGGGCATACCGTATTTTTTAGACTTTAACGACCCGAAACAAATAATCTTGAATTTGATGTTTACTTTTGCGCCGTCATGAACACTTCCACAAGGTCAAACATCATTAATCTTTACCTGATTAAATTTTCCAAATGGTTCAATTTGGTCATGCCGGTCATTGTACTGTTCTATCAGGACAATGGGCTTGGGATGCAGCAAATTTTCTGGCTCAAATCGATCTATTCAGTCGCCATTGTTGCCATGGAAATCCCCTCGGGTTATATGGCCGACGTTTGGGGACGGAAAAAGACACTCGTGCTGGGCGGGCTACTCGGGGCTGTGGGCTTTGCTGTTTACAGCTTCTCCTACGGATTTTGGGCTTTTGCCGTTGCCGAAGTCATTTTAGGGATTGGCCACAGTTTTGTATCCGGTGCCGATTCCGCGCTGCTTTATGACACACTTAAGGCAGATGGTCGCGACAAAGAATACATCAAACAGGAAGGGTGGATCACCTCGTCAGGTAACTTTTCCGAAGCACTTGCCGGTATTTGTGGCGGCTTATTGGCCACAATCAGCTTTCGAATGCCATTCTATTTCCAATTCGCGGTCGCTTCGCTGGCAGTACCGGCTTCATTATTACTTAAGGAGCCTCAAATTCACGGGAAAGAACTGACAACCAGCTTCAAGGCTATTGTACAAACAATTCACCAAACAATAAAACACTCAAAACTACGCTCTGCCTTGCTGGTTTCGTCTGCAACCGGAACCGCCTCGCTTACTTTTGCCTGGTTTGTACAACCTTATTTTGAACAGGCCGGTCTCCCCCTCTCCCTCTTTGGGGTGATGTGGACATTATTAAATCTATCTGTTGGAATTTCATCGATGTTTTCCTATCGGGCCGAACGATACCTGGGACAGCGGAATTCGATATTGCTCATCATTTTCAGTTTGAGTGCCGGCTACTTTCTTGCGGCATGGAAAATCAGCCTTATTGGAATTGCCATCCTATTCTTATTTTACTTGTTCCGCGGAATTGCACACCCCATCCTGAAAGATTACATCAACCAATATACCCGGTCGGAGGTACGGGCAACTATTTTGTCGTTACGAAACTTTGTCATTCGGATCAATTTTGCGTTGGTTGGCCCCTTACTTGGCTATCTTACCGATCAATTCAGCTTAAACGTTGCATTTATAGCCGCAGGGTTCAGCTATCTGATTGTAGCGCTACTCGCAGCAATCCCGTTGTTAAGGGACAACTGCAAACCATCATAAGCCATAAATACATTTTCGGGCAATATCTGTTGAATCTCGTCGTGCAGTCCCATCAGGTGAGAGATGTGGGTCAAATAAGCCTTGGCAGGTTTCAGTTCCTCAATCAACTGAAGCGCTTCCTCAAGATTAAAATGCGACATATGCCTTTCTATTCGCAGTGCATTAACAATCAACACATCTAGCCCGTAAAGCTTTTCTTTTTCACCTTCACCCAACGAATTCATATCTGTCAGGTAGGCCATTTTCCCAATTCGGTATCCAAAAACAGGCAGTTTATATTGAAATCCCCGGATGGGAATAATCTCCAAATCCCTCACAACAAATGGCTTATTCTCAACCCGGTGAAGGGTCATTTTGGGAATTCCGGGATATGCAGGATATTTTGCAAAAACGTAATCGAAAACCCGTTTGACAGCTTCCTCCACCCGCACTTCAGCATAAATATCAGTCGGATGCCCCTGCACCCAGTTAAAAGCCCGGATATCATCCAATCCGAAAATATGATCCGTGTGCTCATGGGTCAGCAAAATAGCATCCAGCCGGTGCAGGTTTACCCGCAACATCTGCTGTCTGAAATCAGGCCCTGCATCAATCACCAGGTTTATTCCATCAACCTGAATAAGCACAGACGACCTCAGCCGCTTATCTTTTTGGTTGGTTGAAAGACAAACCGGGCAATCACAAGCAATAATCGGAACGCCTTGGGAAGTGCCGGTTCCAAGAAATTCCAAACGAATACTACGTTCTCTCATCATAAGTCAACAAAATTATAAAATTGATGTTATTTCTGTTACTTGAGAAGAATATTACGAACTCAATTAAAACAAATAATCTTCACTTTTCATATAACAAGCAGTCATAAAATCATTAATTTTGATTCTTCTTTTAGAATACAAAACATAATCTCATCGTTATCTTAAGTTTTTATAAGAAATCGGTTTACATGTAAATCAAATTAGCAATAACAATTCACCTTATTTAATTGCGATCATAATGACTCCATTCGAAAAGATTGACAACTTTTTATTAAAAAAATCACGACTAATTTTATCTCTTTATATCATTGTTTTCATTTTTTTCACGGCACTTCAATTCAACTTGAACATTAGTACTAGTGGGGATGATTCAGGGTACATTATCGCGGCCAAAGATTTTTTGGCGGGTAAAAGTTTTCCTTCCTGGCATGGTGCCTTCTACCCCATTTTCTTAAGTGCATTCATACCGTTTACAGGCATCAATATACTTAGTTTTAAGATTATATCTGGACTACTCATCATCGGACATTTTTTGTTCTTTTATTTTACTTTCAAAAGAATTGTCCCTACATATTCATTTCTATTCAGTGCTACTATTACAATTTTGTCATCTCACTTGGTATATTATGCCAGTCAAACATTTAGTGAAGCCTTATTCCTGTTTCTACAAGCATTTTTATTTTTTATCTTTTATAAATTTTATCTTTCAGACACAAAAAAAGAACTTACGGTAAAGTCTGTTTCAGGCTATCTGGTTCTTTCTTTTTTAATGTTCTTACTAAGCATCACAAGAAATATCGGAATTGTTGCTATTATCCCATTCACACTCTATCTGCTTCTAAACAAAAAATTTAAAGTCTCATCCATCTTGGTTGTATCTTTTTTCTCACTTCATTATTTATTGGGGCTATACAAAAAAATGTTGTGGCACATCACATCATCCGGAATGAGTGGTCAGATGGAAAATATTCTGTGGAAAAATTTCTATAAACACCAAGAAGGAAAAGAAAACTTGTGGGGATTAGTGGTTCGATTCTGGGATAACTCCAATCTTTATCTATCCAAGCATTTGATGATGATGATGGGATTACGTCCTCCCGGAACAACGACAATAAAACCTGCCATTACAATTATTCTCTACATCCTATTCATTCTCATCACCATTACTATTTGGAAGAAAAATAAAAAATTGATACTGATCGGGCTTTATCTGATCTTTTCAATCAGCGGCACCTTCATATCGCAACAAAAACACTGGGATCAGGATCGACTCATCCTGATTTATTTGCCATTAATTGTATTGTATCTAGGGGCAGGACTTTATTATTGGTTTAACTCTGTAAAAAAAATAAAGCTACAGCTCATTCCTGTCGGATTGGCAACACTATCCATTACATTGACCGGATACCAGACAATTTCGAAAACCAGTTATGCCAACCTCAAAACAAATTTGAGCGGAGACAGATATGCGACATTTACTCCTGATTGGCAAAACTACCTGAAAATGAGCGAGTGGGCGGGAAAGAATTTACCGGATACATGCAAAATATTATGTCGCAAACCGAATATGGCATCAATCTATGGGAAGGGAAACTATTACGGACAATACAGGACTTTTTCGAAAGATGTTGACACCATCCAAAATTTTTACCAGGAGAATAAAATTACTCATATCATCATGGGGAGTTTGCGAATTACCCCAAATAAGAAAACGGAAAGGACTATTAGTACTATACGAACAACTTTGGCATATTATACTGCGAAATACCCTGCTGACATCAAACTAGTAAAAGTTATTGGCAAATCAGAACAGGCCTACTTATTTGAATTAAACACAGGTACCCCGGTTAATTTTGAAAACCTGAAGAGAAGTACTGATGCCGACATCATCATTAACCCACAGAATTATAAATTAACAGCTTTCAAAGCCAATCAGCTTAGCCAGGAAAAGAAATACAAGGAAGCCATCTATTATTATAATCTTGCGATTAAATATTCGCGAGAAAAGAACGCATATGATCATTACAACAGAGGTGTTTGTTACCTGGCAGAAAAAAACTATAAAGGAGCATTAGCTGATTTTGAAATTGTGGCTAAATTGAAAGTAAATATACCAAAGCTAATAGAACAGATTAGATATTGCCGGCAACAAATCGAAATACTTTCAAAAAAAACGGCCGTCAATAACTCTCAAAAAAATATTTTTAACATCAGGAAATAAACCGGTTTAAATACAATACATGGCCAATCTTTATCTTATCCCCATCACTCTGGGTGAAAGTGAACTAAATACAGTTATTCCCGAAAATCACCGGGAAATCATCCTGTCGATCTCACATTTTATTGTAGAAAACATCAGAACTGCCCGCCGCTTTCTTAAGAAAGTGGAGCCTTCAATTGATATCGATTCCCTGCACTTTTATGAATTGAACAAACACACCGACAAAAAGCAGCTGCATTCCTATCTGGAACCTGTAAAGCAAGGAATGCACATTGGGGTAATGTCGGAAGCAGGTTGTCCGGGTGTTGCCGACCCTGGTGCCGATGTGGTGCGAATAGCCCACGAAAAGGGCATTCGTGTAGTCCCACTGGTAGGTCCCTCCTCTATCCTGCTGGCCATGATGGCATCGGGAATGAATGGACAGAACTTTGCATTTAACGGCTACCTCCCCATAAAAAAGGACGAAAAAGCCCGACAAATCCGTCTTCTCGAAAAACGCATTTACTCAGAAAACCAGAGCCAGTTATTTATTGAAGCCCCCTACCGGAACCTGCAATTGCTGGATGACTTGTTGCAGAATTGCCAACCGCATACCAAACTTTGCATTGCCTGTGATATTACGCTTGAAACGGAATTCATCAAGACCAAATCGATTTCGGACTGGAAAAAACAGAAACCGGACATACAAAAGCGACCGACTATTTTTGTTTTGGGAAAATAGAAAAAGTATGAATTATTGCAGGATCAAGGATCGAGTATCAGGAATCCAGCATCAATCCCGACTCAACAGCAATTTAAATTCGTGCTCAAAATTTGGCGTAAAAACACCTTGCCCGAGATTCTTTTCAATCTGTGATTTAGTCCAGAACCGGCCTTCCTCAACTTCATCCGAGTGTAGGTGAATTGTTTGGTAATCATGCGTTACAAATACATAAACCAACTCCCGTTCTATTTCGCTCTCCCAAACATATTTGCGGACCAGTTTTGCCGAGAAATTTTTCAAACCAATTTCTTCCCATGCCTCACGTTGCAGTGAGATTTGCAGGTCTTCGCCAAAAGAAATATGCCCACCAACGGCTGTGTCCCATTTATCGGGCTGGACAAGTTTGTTTGCCGGTCTCTTTTGAAGGTAGATGGCACCGTTTTTATTCAGCACGTGCAAATGAACAACAGGGTGCAGTAACTTTTGGCCATTGTGACAAACAGAACGTGGCGCTTTGCCTACCACCTGCCCCTCTTCATTTACAAGAGGTAATTGTTCCTCGCTAGCCAACTTATCATGCACCCGCTTTTGTTTCCAAAATTCAAACAGGAAAACAACACCAAACAGAATATAGAATAAGCCGCCGCTAATGAATGCCCAGGCTCCATCTGAAAGAAAAAATGCAGCATAAAATACAAGTGCCGTGTGAGTAAAAAAGACAAAAAACAGCAGCTTCAAACTTTGCCTCATTTTTGCAAGCTGTTCATCCGACAACTCCATGTCTTTCATATAGCGCTTGCTCATCAATGCAATAAGGTTTACCCTTGAAAAAGCAGACAAAGCCAAAACGGCACAAAGGATCAGCTCAACCAATCCCGGTTTCAGTTTGAAAAAGATATCGTTATTCAGCACGATGGACACTCCTCCCAGCACTAAAAGGAGCAACGTATCGAAAAGCACAAAACGGTCGAAACGTCTCTCCCTGATGCCAATCCAAAGCAATTCACCAATACCGATCACAAGGGCGGCAACCAATCCGGCCCGGGTGCCCCAAATCTCATCGATAGCGATAAAGGCAAACAGCGGGATAAATCCCGGCAGCATTTTTTTAAGAAGCTCTGTGCGTTGTGTATTCATAAACAAGAAGACCCGCATTGCTGCAGGTCTTTATTTCGTTAATTATCTAGTTTGCCGGATAATGCTTGTAAACCTCAATATCGAAGACCAGGGTCGAAAACCGTGGGACACCCAACGAGTAATTATTTGTTGCACCGTAGGCCAACTCCGATGGAATAATCAGGGTTGCTTTGCCTCCTTGTTTCATGTAGGTCAGCCCTTCGCTCATTCCGGTGATAACATCCGAGCTTCCAACAATAAACTCAAACGGATTATAGTTATCAGTAGCATCAAATACAGTACTGTCAATATACATTCCAGTATACCATATTTGTACCCGGTCGCCAACTCTTATCGTATCGCCGTCTCCTTCTAATGTTTCGATATAATAAAGGCCTGACGGTTTTGGCTCATCAGGAATATCATTTTTGGCTAAAAATTCTTTTAGTTTCCTTACTTCTTCTGCACGCAAAGCCTCAAGGTCTTCGCCTTTTTTACAGGATGAAACTACTGCGCCAAAAGCCGCAACAATTGCAAAAAATAACAGTATCTTTTTCATAGTCATTAAATATTGTCAATCAATTAAAAAATGATTTCAGTTATAAATATCCACCAGGCTAATTTCAAAAACAAGTGGTGTATATGGAGGAATCGTTCGAGTTCCATATGAACCATATGCCATGCTCGACGGAAGCAGAAACGATGCTTCTCCCCCTTTTTTCAGATGACTGACGGCATCTTCAAATCCCGGGATCATACGAGTTCCGAGATGAACGTAACGATAAATGCCATCTCCATAGTACGCCGAAGCATCAAAAACTACACCTGTTACAAAAAATCCCACGTATTCAATTCCAATTGAATCACCAGCCTGCACGTAATCACCTTCTCCTTCTTTTATTTTGATGTAATAAACGCCGGCATTAGTGGTGTCAATGTCAAATCCCCGATTGACCATTGTATCCAGGTATTCCTGTATCAAGGCCGCTTCACGTTCCGGAGTATAATCTATTGTATCTGTATCGTCTGAATTACTAAAACATGAAGCCAAAGCAAACATCAAACCGGCAATGGCTAAAAATTTTAGTTTTCCTCTCAATTGTGTCATGGTCTTTTATGATTTCGTTTCAACAAGCTTTTTACCGTAAACCGGCAATAACTCTTTGTATTTTCTCAGTGTGTCTTCCAATGATGCAAAAACTTCACCTCCGGCTGCGTTGCGATGCCCGCCCCCGTTAAAATTTTCAGAAGCAAACTCATTCACGGCGAACTCGCCTTTTGAGCGGAACGAAGCCTTTACATGATCATCTTTCTCTGTAAAAAGCGTGCTAAAATGTATTCCTTTAATCGAAAGTGGATAATTCACAAAGCCTTCACTATCGCCGTTTACAAAATTATATTTTTTCTGAACTTCTTTACTCAGGTACATCACTGCCGCATGATATTCAGGAAAAACCTCCATGCATTCACTCAGGCAATGCCCAAGCAACCGCATGCGATCGGCTGAATAGTTGTCGAAAACCCGGTCATGGATTTCCTCAGGGCTGATACCATATGACAAAAGATCACTTACCGTTTTGAATGTTTGCGGATCAGAAACATTGTAATCGAATGATCCGGTATCCGTCATTATCCCGCAAAACAGGCATTCGGCTGATTTTTGATCGATATACGTTTCATAACCGATCGCTTTTACCACTTGAAAAACCAACTCGGCAGTAGAAGAATATTCGGGGTGTGAAATCAGCAAATCGGTAAAATTCTCCGGATATGGGTGGTGATCAATTAGAATACTTGGACCGGAATATTTTGCGACAAGCTCTTTCAAATCGCCGGTACGGGACAAATGATTAAAATCAAGACAGATCAGCATTCCCGCCTCCTGAAGAATCTTGGCTGCTTTCTCTTTTTCAGATGAATAGATCACTGCCTCATTACTTCCGCTCATCCATTTATAAAAACCAGGATAATGATTGGGCGATATGACAACCACCTGCTTTCCGGCGTTCTTCAATATACCTGCAAGCCCTAGTGCCGACCCCACTGCGTCGCCATCGGGATTGACATGTGGCATAATTACAATGGTTGAACTTACTTGGCCCAATTTTTCCTCAAAAGACCTAACTATTTCTAAATCAAATGGTTTCAATACGTTTGCTTTTTAAAGAATTACAAATATAAAAATAATGATCCCCCAAATTAGAATTCATCAATTTATTTTTTAAATTCGTCGGCTATCATAACCTTAAACAATCAGACAATATGCCTGGTAGACAAACTCTCACTATCATTAAACCGGCTGCAGTAGGCCGGAATTTAGCCGGCGCAATATTACACAAAATCAACGATGCCGGTTTTGAAATAAAAGCATTAAAGTATACTAAACTAAAAAAAGAGCAGGCTTGCGATTTTTATAAAGTTCACGAAGGACGACCGTTTTTCGAAGATTTAACCGATTTCATGAGTTCGGCCCCAATCATCGTTGCCATTCTTGAAAAAGACAATGCAGTTGAAGATTTCCGTAAACTGATTGGCGCAACTGATCCGATTGAAGCAGAGGAAGGGACAATTCGCAAATTATTTGCCGAATCAAAAACCCATAATGCCGTTCATGGTTCAGACAGTGATGAAAATGCGATTATTGAAAGTGATTTCTTCTTTTCAAGAGTCGAACGTTTTTAATCAGCGAAAAACGATCTGACGGATTATCTCGTCACCTGCCTTTTCGTTCAAACGTTTTCGAATTTCTTCTTTCATCATCAGCAGTTCATTCCGAAGTATCGGGGAACTGGTTTTTACAAAGAGGGTTCCGTTGCTTATTCTCAAGTCTTCGGTATAGGAAGCTACTGTTTTTCCCATAAGTTCTTCCCAGGAAGCAATAATATCAACCTCGGAAAGCTTCCTTTGTAATTTATTTTCTTTTACAAAATTGCGAAGGACTTCGCTGAGTTTTTCGGTATTACTTTTTCTCATTGGTTGTTTCTGTTACAGTTCCGTCGCTAACCCGGAATATTTTAGAGTCAGCATCAACTTCGCCAATAATCTGATCCAGGTGCTCCCTGTTGGTATCGGTAATAAATATCTGACCAAAGTGATCGTCGGCCACCAGTTTTACGATCTGCTCTACCCTGCCCTTATCCAGTTTATCAAAAATATCATCGAGCAAGAGGATCTGTGTCAATCCCGACATCTATTTTATAGAATCATACTGAGCCAGCTTTAAAGCAACTAAATAGGTTTTCCGTTGTCCTTGCGAACCAAGCTTTTTTATCGGGTAATCGCCCAGATTAAAAAGGATATCGTCTTTATGAATGCCTACCGATGTGTATTGAATGACCCGGTCTTTCGCTAGGCTTTCTTTTAGCATGGAGGCAAAGTCCCCATCATAAAGCTGGGATTGATGGATTAAACCGATTATCTCCTTCCCTGAAGAAATCAATTCATAATATTGCTGGAAGATTGGCTGCAGGCGCTTAACATATTCCACCCGTTTTTTATGGATCAGTTCGCCGTAGTGCACCAACTGATCATCCCAAACTTCAAGGCTATCCCCGTTGAATGTCCTTTCGGCAGCAAACTGTTTCAATAACTTGTTTCGCTGTTGCAAAGCCCGGTTATACCTGATCAGGTTGTCGAGGTAAACCTGATCATATTGCGAAATCAAAGCATCCAGAAACTTACGGCGCTCCTCGCTGCCACCGGTGATCAAATCGCTATCCGAAGGCGTAATGATAATTAACGGCAGCAACCCGATGTGTTCGGCAAGTTTTTTATACTCCTTTTTATTTCGTTTGAAATGCTTTTTCTGGGTCCTCTTTAAACCACAATAAATGTATTCTTCTGTTTCAAGTCGTTTGTATTTCCCCTGGATAACAAAAAAATCCTCATCGTGCCTGATATTCATCCCATCAACCGGATTCAGAAAGCTTTTACAAAAAGACAGGTAATAAATGGCATCCATCAAATTGGTCTTTCCAACGCCATTGTTTCCAATAAAGCAATTCAAATCAGGAGAAAACGTCAAATCAACTTCCTCCAGATTCTTAAAATTTAACAAGGATATATTTTCGAGATGCATGAATTTCAATCTTAGGTCAGGCAAAGCTAACAAATTTAAAAATTCAGCCCGAATGAATAAACGATCAGGCGGAGTTAATAACAGCAATGTGTTGATTAATATTAAATTTTATAAGGCTTTTCTGGCTATTGTTTTATAAAAAAATATATTTTTGCCCAACAAATTTGGAATAACCTTATTTAAAATGGCAAAGAATAAAGACCTAAAAAAAGAAGACAGTTTGTCTGAAGTTGAAAATGCTTTAACAAAAACTGAGCAGTATATTGAAGATAACCAAAAGATCCTGTCAATTGTTATTGGCGCTGCAGTTGTAATTGTTGCCGGTTATCTTGGTTTCACAAAATTATATGTGCTTCCGAAAGAAAAAGCAGCTCAGGAACAAATGTTCATGGCAGAGGAATACTTCGAAAAAGATTCATTCAACCTGGCAATTAACGGTGATGGTAACTACCTCGGTTTCCTGGATATCATTGATGATTATGGAATGACAAAAGCCGGCAATCTGGCCAATTACTACACCGGGATTTCTTACTTACACTTGGGTCAGTATCAGGACGCCATCAATTATCTTGATGCTTTTGAAACGGAAGATCTTTTACTTGCCCCTGTTGCTGCAGGCGCGAAAGGCGATGCTTACATGGAACTGGGAGAAAAAGACAAAGCGCTTAGCCAATATAAAAAAGCTTCTTCATTCGATAACGAATTAACTACTCCTGTTTACCTCTTAAAAGAAGGCAACCTGTTGGAAGCTGAAGGTAAATTTGAAGATGCTCTTGAAGCATATAACAAAATCAAGTCAAGCTACCCGGCTTCAACCGAAGCACGCTCAATTGACAAGTATATTGCACGGGCTGAGATCAATTTGAAAAAATAGAACAATCCATTTATAAAAGAAAATCCCCTCATTGAAGGGGATTTTTTATTTTTGCAAAAACGATTTAAAATATGGCTACTAAAAATTTATCTGCATACGATCTGGAATCCGTCCCATCTGCTGCCGGAATGAAAGTTGGGATTGTCGTGGCTGAATGGAACTACGAGATTACCGGGGCACTGGCACAAGGTGCAATCGACACGCTTGTTAAACATGGAGTATCGGAAGATGATATCATTGTGAAACATGTTCCGGGAACATTTGAGCTGCCGCTTGGCGGACAATTCCTGGCCGAATACACCCATGCCGATGCCATTATCCTGATTGGCTGTGTCATTCAAGGAGAAACAAGGCATTTTGATTTTATCTGCCAGGGAGTTACCCAGGGAACAACCGACCTCAACCTGAAGTACAACAAGCCTTTCATTTTCGGCGTTCTGACTACCGACAATGAACAACAGGCCTTAGACCGGGCAGGTGGCAAACTGGGGAACAAAGGGGACGAAGCTGCCGTGACAGCCATCAAAATGGTTGCGCTGCAGAAAGAAATGAAATAGGAGAAAATCATTCCACCAGGTACAAACACAAAAAAGGGACTCCATTGCAAGTCCCTTTTTTACTAGCCAAACACCCGTATATTTGTAAAAAAACAATTGCATGAAGGCGATGATATTTTCGGCCGGCCTTGGTACCCGGCTCAAACCTCTTACTGACAATAAACCTAAGGCTTTGGTTGAAATAGGTGGAAGGACTCTACTTGAGAGCTGTGTCCATTATTTAAAGTCATTCGGTATTTCAGATATCACGGTCAACGTCCATCATTTTGCCGACCAGATCATCGATTTCCTAGCTGCAAACAACAACTTTGGGGTGAATATTCAGATTTCTGACGAACGTGATTTACTGCTCGACACCGGAGGTGGAATTTTAAACGCAAAAGAATTACTGGATGGCGAAGAGCCCATCCTTCTTATAAATACCGATATTATCACCAACCTTGATCTTCATGCTCTTTTGAAGTCTCACCTAAACTCGAATGCACTGGCAACACTGGTTGTTAAAGATCGAAAGACCTCCCGCTACCTGATGTTTAACGAGCAAAATCAACTGGTCGGCTGGAAAAACATAAAAACCGGAGAGATAAAAGAAAGTCGTCCATCGGAGACCGGACATGCCCGGCTTTTGGCTTTCAGCGGAATCCACCTGATTCAGCCCAAATTGCTTTCGATGATCACAGAAACCGGCAAGTTCTCGATTATCGACCTCTATTTGAAACTTGCAAAGACAGAGAATATCATTGGCTACCAGGATGAATATTCGGCATGGATGGACCTGGGGAAATATGAAGAAATAGAGGAAGCCGAATTTTTAGTCAAACAACTTAGAAACAACAAGCAATAAAAAACCGCTCCAAAAAATTGAAGCGGTTTACCCTATTTTACTGAGGCCCTCCGGGGCGCTGCCCCTGTTGCCAGTTTTTCATTCGTTCAGCTCGCTCTTTAATGAACGCTTCAAACTTAACCTTTTGTTCTTCGGTCAAAAGCGCTCTGACTTCATTATCCTGCTGAGCCATTGTTGCCTGCATTTGTTCGCGCATTTTTTCACGATCAAACTCTTCCCCCGACTCACGTGCTTTTTGGAAAGCTTCACGATGCTTTTCGGAGTACTTCTTGTAAATATCTTTCACTTTAAGCGTCTGCTCGTCCGTTAAAGACAAAACCTCCTTCAATCGTTGTGTTTGGCGTTCCACACGTTCAGCCGGATCCATTTGGGGCCTTCCGCCACCTGCTTGCGAAGGACGCTGTCCGCTACCACGCTGAGCCTGCGCAAAGGAAAGAATACCCAGAAATAAAACGGTAATCAAAAAAAGCTTTTTCATATTAATCAAATTAAAAGATATCTAATTCAAATGAATGTGCAGCTTTGACTATGCTTGACCAAACAAGTTTAAAACAGGCAAACAAGTTTTTTACTCCTGTGTTTCAGGTTTCAGTGCGACACTATAATAATCATTGAAATTGAAATAATCGCCGAATGCTTTCATCATCTTTTCTTTGGTCAGTTGATCAACCAACTCGTCAAAGTTTGAGAAGTTGCTGAAATCACCGTTTTTATACAAATAGCCATTGCTTAATGCACCAAGCCAGAATTTATTTTCCCTCAAATTTACTTCACGCTCGCGGTGCAGCTTTTCAATTGCTTTCTGCAAATCCTCATCTGTGGGGCCTTCTGTTGCCAGTTTTTTAATCTCAGCAAAAATTGCCTCCTGTAACTCGGCGACTTTTTCAGGCGCAGTTCCATAGTAAATTGTCACACGGTACTTAGGTGTTGGAAGTTTATCAACCGAAGGACTGGCACCAATGTAATACACGCTACTTTTATCTTCCCTGATTACTTCAAGCAAACGGGTTGTCAGGATTTTACCCATTGCATCAATCGCGATCATGTTTTCCTTGGTATAATTAAAATCGCCATGGAATGTGGTATAGCAAATACTTTTGGGTTCCTGTCCGCGATAAACGGTTTTTTCAACCACACCATCCGGAGCATCAACATGAAGGTCGTTCCACATTTCCTTTTCATTTGTTGAAGGAATGCCTCCAATGTATTTTTCAACCATTGGTTTGAAGGTTTCCAGATCGATATTCCCAACAAAAAAGAATTTGAAGTCGGCAGCATTTGCAAACCGTTCGTGCGCTATTTTAGTGATGTCATCCAAATTTGCCTCTTGCAGAATATCCTTTGTCATTGGTCGTTTCCGTGGATTGTAGTTCACCGAAACAACCTGGAAAGTATCTTTAAAAGCAGCCTCAGGCGATGCCTCCTTATTTTCGAGGATTCCGGCAATACGGGTCATATACGATGAATAAGCATCCTCGTCTACCCGGATATCAGTAAAATAGAGGTAGATCATTTCCATCAACGTTTCCGCATCTTTCACCGATGATCCTCCGTTGAATCCTTCTGTCAAGTCGCCAATGTATGGAGAAATCGAGAACACTTTATCGGCCATTAGTTTGTCCAGGGCAATCTTATCAAAATCACCAATACCGCTATTCGAAACGATTGTTGATGCTAAATCTGCCGAGATGTCCTTGTCTTGTCCATATAGCGAGTTACCGCCTAAACTGTACGAAGAAAACAGGATTTCATCATCTTTAAAGTCGGTTGTTTTCACCACAACTGTAGCCCCGTTTGACAAAGTCCATTCAACGGCATCAACATCTTCCAGTTTCTTTTCACCGACGACTTTCCCGGACTGAATTTCACCCTCAATCAACGGTTTGTCCAGTACAACATCTTTGTAAGCCTCCAAATCACTGTGATTAGCCTCGTTCAGCACAGCCAGTACTTCATCTTCAGTAGGCACCTCAACCCCCTCAATCTCGGGAGCAGTGACCACGATCACTCGGTTCTTATCGACAATCCATTCGCTTGCCAAAGCGTTTACTTCATCAAGGGTAATCCAGGGAATGAATTCTTTATAATAATTGAATTCATTTTCGATACCCGGAATCGGTTCCTGGGTCATCAGGAAATTCCGCTTGTATTCCTCGGCATAGGCATTTGATTTTTGCTTGTCACGCTCGTTGTACGATTGTTCAACAGTAGAAAGTAATGACTTCTTCATTCTTTCCAGCTCCGTTTCGGTAAAACCAAACTTTTTCACCCGCTCATTTTCTTCCAATACGGCCTTAATTCCCCTGGTAATTTGTCCGTTCTGACAAACTGCCATCGAATAATAAACACTTGCCGGGCCAAACAACCCTTCGTATGAAGATGCCCCGTAAATAAACGGAGGGTTCGGCGATTGGGTCAATTCCTGCAACCGGGTACTGATCATGCCATTAAACAAACTGTGTTTAATTCCTTCACGATAATCGGTTAATGTTTTGCTGATCTTCAGCGGATGCTTGTAAAAAATTTGTGCAACCGGATATTGGGCTTCTTTGTCTGTAACGACCGACACCAACGTTTCGGCATGTTCCGGAATATCAAACAATTCTTTTTGACGTGGGTTGTCTGACACCGGAATTGAAGAGAACTTTTCTTTTATCCGCGCAACCATTTCGTCCTGGTCAAAATCACCTACAACAACAATGGCTTGCAAGTCGGGACGGTACCAGTCGCTGCGGAAGCGACGGAGCACGTCAGGCGAACAATTGTCGATAATGTCCATTTTTCCGATTGGCAACCGGTCGGCATAACGACTGTCTTTTAAAAATACGGGGAGCCATTTCTGCATCATGCGTTCGTTGGCACCACGTCCACCACGCCATTCTTCGTGAATAACGCCTCTTTCCTTTTCAACTTCTTCATCTGAATCGGTTGTCTGGCATGCCCAATCATACATGACCTGAAGCCCTTTCTCAATATATTCTTCCTGCTCAAGCGGTACTTTTATAATGTACACAGTTTCATCAAAACTGGTGTAGGCATTCACCTCGGGGCCAAACTCCATTCCGATGGATTCCAGATAACTTACCAATTCATTTTTAGGAAAATTTTTCGTCCCGTTAAAAGCCATATGCTCGCAAAAATGAGCCAGGCCAAGCTGGTCGGTATCTTCATCGACCGAACCGGCACGGACAACCAGGTACAAATCGGCCCTGTTTTTCGGTGTACTGTTGGAACGAACGTAATAGGTCATTCCATTTTCTAAAACCCCTTTGCTTACTTTGGGGTCTACAGGAAGTTTATCTTCCGGGTTCAGCTGCGCCTGCACAAAACCAAAGGCCAGGAACAGCAACATAGATAAAGCAAAAAAATGTTTCATTAATTGTATTTTGTAATTCGTTTCCAAATTAGTATAAATTCTTATGTATAATTACAAGTGATTCTTTAAACTTTCACTAAAAGCGTTATTTTGATTGCTTGGCGCATACCGGTACCGTTCCTTCAACTCCTCCGGGCTATTCTCTACCAGGTACGAAAAGGACGTAAAATCAAGCAAATCCAGGTCATTGTAGTCATTACCGATACCAAAGGTTGTTTCCTGTTGTATGTGATGATGTTCACAAAGTATACGAACGGCATTTCCTTTTGAGACTGTCCGGTGAAAAATTTCCATCCAAACATAGCCGGAGTCAAGCGGAGAACTTGCCCGCAGGACTTTAATATCATCGAAATGCTGCTCCAGCTCCGCTTTCAAATCGTGAAACTGTTGTGCATCGGGGAAAATCACCAAAAACTGGCATGCCTCTGTACCAACCTGTCCCGAAGCCGGCAATGCCTCAGCTACCGATTGATGTATCTTAAAGTACCGTTCAAATTCATGGCAATCATTACTTCCGCGATGGTACCAACAATACGAATTATCGGGAACCGGCTTAAATAAGTGGAAATTCAGATTTTTTTGAAGCAACAACTCCAATATCCCGTCTACAGTTTCCTGCTTAATATTCTGATGATAAAGTAAACTGTCATTCCTGCAATCGTAGATTCCGGCCCCCGACGAAAATGCCACATAATCAAACGGGATGTAACCCGGCATAACTTCCCGAACTTTTCGAAGGTTCCGCCCGGTGACGACAACCCTTACAATTTGCTTTTCCTTAAGAAAATCCAGCATCTCAAGATCTTCAGCACTGATCGACTTGTCATTCCGCAATAACGTGCCATCCAAATCGGTGGCCACCAAACTGATATTTCTTTCTCTGTCCATTTAATCCAACAATTGATAACTGCTAATCTGAACCGGTGCATTCAGCGATGGCAAAACCTTCTCGATCAAAATACCTTCTGCCGGACTTTGCGCATGCCCGAAAGTTGCCCTCACTCCCATCGATATAAAATGAACAGCCCGGTCGAGCGCAATGGGCAGGCTGTCACCCTGCAACAACGATCCAACCATGACACTGGCAAAGGCATCGCCTGTACCCGGATAATTAGCAGGTAAATAATCGCAGCTAACCCGCCAAAACCGGTTGTCAGCCCCATTGAATGCAATCACCGAAGTTTTGTTTTCTTTTTTATGATCGGGAACGCTTGTAATGATCACCTGACTTGGCCCCATCTTCGCCAAACGTCGGCACCAATCCTTCAACTCCGATTGGCTAATATTACCGTTATATGGTTCATCCAGCAAAAAAGCAGCTTCCGTCAAATTGGGTGTGATCACTTCCGCACAGGTAACCAGCTCCTTCATTTTTGAAACCATCATTTCGGTAAATGAAGAATAGAGTTTTCCATTATCGCCTAACACCGGATCAACCACAACCAACTGGTCTTCAATGGCAAAATCGCGAATAAAGTCTTTGACCATATCAATTTGATCAACTGCACCCAGGTAACCGGAATAAATGGCATCGAACTGAATATTCAGGCGTTTCCAGTGGTTGATCATCTCTGGCAGTTCCTCGCTAAGGTCTTTGGCATGAAACCCGGGGAAAGCGCTGTGCGAAGACAAAACAGCTGTGGGAAGCGGACAAACCTGCACCCCCATTGACGACACCCGCGGCAGCGCCCGCTACCGAAAGCTAATGGTCAGAAATCTAACTCAAAAAGCATTGACAGAAGTTTGGGAATCAATCAGAGTTTAGAGTTCTGAGTTTAGAGTTCAGAGTTCTTCAGATCGGAAGAG
>JBNKTK010000060.1:0-21413 GCA_050298035.1 Mangrovibacterium sp.
GGACCGCAAGCGCTACAATCTGCCGTCGCCGTTCCTCGTCATCGCGACCCAGAATCCCTTGGAGTACCAGGGCACCTTCCCGCTGCCCGAGTCCCAGCTCGACCGCTTCCTGATGTCTCTGCGCATCGGCTATCCGCCGCGGGAGGAGGAAACGCAGCTGCTGCTCTCCGGGGGTGTCGAGGAGATTCTCGAGCAGCTCGAGGATCTCCTCTTCGGTGGCGGAGTCCAGGTTTCCCGTAGGCTCGTCGGCCAAAAGCAACCTGGGTTTCCCAACAATTGCGCGGGCAATGCCCACCAGTTGCTGTTGTCCACCCGACAGTTGCTGTGGGAATAAATCTTTTTTTGCAACCATATTGAACCGGTCGAGCAAATCGGCAACCATCGCTTTACGCACGCTTGATTTTACGCCTTTGTAAATCAATGGTGTCTCAATATTTTCATAAACCGTCATCTCCTCAATCAGGTGATAGGCCTGAAAAATGAACCCCATAAAGTTGCGGTGATAGTCAACTTTCTTCTTTTCTTTTAAATCCAAAACAGGCTCATCATACAAGGTGTAACCTCCGGCCGAAGGTGCATCAAGCAAGCCGATAATGTTCAGCAAGGTCGATTTGCCGGATCCGCTGGGACCCATGATGCTGACAAATTCACCTTGGGTTATTTCCAGGTTGATGCCCTTCAATACAAATGAGCGTTGAAATCTTGAGTCGTAATATTTATCAATCTCTGTTAAACTAATCATATTCATCGATTTATAATATCAAATGGAAAACCAATAACTCAATTTAACCAGGAACAGGTTTTTGGGGAAAACGTCCCCTAAATTCCGCATGGCACTGTTTAATGTTCCAGAAGATGTATTTTCGAAATGGGTACGTTCGTTCGACCATACAAAGTACAAGTGCGACCCCGGGTTGTATTCCCAGTGAAAAACCATGTTCGACCGGAACTGTGAAAAACTAAAATCAGGGTTGCCGAACGAATAGGTCCCGTTCCCGGCCTCGGAAACCACATACGAATTATCCTGGGTTACCGGATTCAGCAACTCAAAACGATCTCCGTACTTATTGGCAGTTGGGTTGATCACCGATTTAAAGTTGCTGTACTTCCCGACCGAAGCAAACGGGCTTCCGTAATACTGAATGGACAACTCAGGCGTAATGTTGTAATCGATGCGGAACGTTGCCCCAACCGTTTTCTGATCGATCATCCCAAGAATATACCGGCTTTCGCTGTTTATGGCTGGTGTACTGACATATTGCAGCTCGTTCCCGTTTTTAGAATACTCTACTCCAACAGAAAATCTCAGTGTATTAACTGGTTGATAAGTAATACTGGGGCTAAAGAAATTGTTTTTGTAAACTTTATCTGCCGCCCATTCCGTTGAGCTGGAAAAGCCGAAGCCGAGTTTTTTTGCATAATCCGTGTGGACATAACACCCCACTTTAGTAACAGCCGGTATTTTCATCGCGTACCCTCCACGCAAAATATGGTTGTCCAGGGCTTCACCGGTATGCTCAGCCCACGGGCTGATCCCCCATTTGTTCAAAAACTCGAAACCTGTCGAAAGGTTAAGTTTGGTTGAAAGATAGTTCATGCCATAATCCCAATTGCTTTGCTGTGAAAAGTCCACATAGTAAGTTCTGAAAATGGATACCGGCTGATTGACAAAATACGACAGTTTATTTTCGACATTGAAAACATCGGCCATGTGCATAAAACCCAAATCGTTCAGTTCCAAACCAGGCGACCTCCAGCTCACCCCGGTTGAATAGCGCCACAGGCCCTTGCTGCCTTTACCAATGCGGATGCGGCCTCCCTGCCCCGAAAGGCTGGTACTTCCCGGATCAAACTCCAGGTGATCAGCATCGGGACGTTGAAAAAAATGGGCAGACGACTGCTGAATCCTGCTGATGGCCTGCGCATCACCATTTATTGTGCTTCCTATCAAACGGGCATCCAGGTAAAACTCTTTATCATGCCATTGGTGCAAAAAGTCGATTCCGCCAGTGAATGAATTTTCCGGAAGAAAATCAAATTTGTCTTCATTCAAAAAGCGGTTTGTGGAGGTAACAATTCCACCCAACACAGTAGTCCCTTCGTTAAAATCCTGCTGTACACGGGCAACTGTGTAACTGGTCAACGGCTCAACCGAAGTTTTGGAGACATTACCGTCTGAATACATTTCGGCCTGCTCCTTATTGGTTATACTTTGCATCAAACCAACCGAAAGACCATCCGAAGTTTTACCGCTGACTTTTACTGCACTCAGAATCGAAGTATTCTCCGGGAAATCAATATACTGCCCATCGGCAAGTCCGGGATAATAACTTGGGGAATGGCCAATACGGCGGGTATAAAACAGGTTCACATCATCAAAATCATATTGAAAGATATTCTTTCCCTCCAGAAAGAAAGGCCGTTTTTCATCGAAAAAAGTTTCAAAAGCCGTCAGGTTCATCACCGAAGGGTCAGCTTCAACCTGCCCAAAGTCGGGGTTAATGGTCACATCGGCCGTAAAGTTGCTCGAAAGTCCGATCTTGGCATCAAGCCCAATGCTTCCGTCCCAGCTATTCCCATCGGCGGCAAACGGGTTGCCAATTTGCTTTTCAAAGGTTTTCAGCTTCCCCAAAGCATAAGGCATTACCTCAATACGCCTTGACTTTGGCAAATCTTTGATACCCTCCAAATGGCCAAACAGGTAAAGCATGCCCGGACCAGTTGAGGTTTGTGGTTCCCAGTCGCTCTCTTCCGCAAAGCGCTCAATCCATCGCCAGGCGTGTAATCCCCAGGTTTGTTCGGGCTCACTGCTGTAACGAAGCTGGCTCAACGGGATTTCATACTCAGCCACCCAGGCAGAATCTTCCATTCCAGTTTTGCAGGTCCAAACGGCATTCCAGTTGTGATCTCCATTCATCGGGTTTGTCACGATTAAATCTATTTTTTGTCCGTAAGCAGTTACATTAAATTCAAAACCTGTACGGTGGTCGTGGTAACTGTCAAAGTTAATCCCAACAACATCACCAATGAACTCGTCCCTGCGCCCGGCTTTTTTCGATATTTTCCCCGCTTCGCCGTCAAACGCACGAATAGCCACATAGATGTTTTTATCATCGTAAAGTATTTTCAGCTCTGTTGGGCTAGATGGCACCGCACCTTCCTTCGGTACCCATTGTACATAGTCGCCCGACCATGTTCCTGTTTTCCAGCAATCATCATTCAAAACTCCATCAATAACAGGTTTGCCAGTTGTTAATCTCATTGTCCGGTAAACCCGGGGAGAGTTCTCGTCTGGCACATTGTTTTCCTGCGACAGGGCATTAAAACCAAACAGGCACAAAAAACCCAATAGAAAAATTCTACAAGTAGTTCTCATTCAATTTAGTGATTTAGGTTACAAACATTTTACAGGGACAGTTCTAAAAAGAATTACCCTGTAGTTTTTGTGATGAAACCGAGGATATTTTACGGTTTCGTCTTCCTGCTTTCCGGCAAGGATGATGCCCAAAACACTAAACACTGACAACAAGCAACTTAGACATTGACCGCATTTGAGTATTGTCAAATAATTTTACAATTAGCGTTAAAATTTTTAACACATCTTTAAAGCTCAGGATCGAAACTGCTTTCGTGATTCTTCAATAACCTGAAAATTTGTAATCGCCCAGTTTGTCAGGTCCTTTAGGTGGGGGAGCAAACTGTGTCCCAGTTCAGTCAGCCGGTATTCAACTTTAGGCGGGATTTCCGGATAAACAGTCCTCGATATCAAACCGTCAGCTTCAAGGGTACGCAAAGTCACTGTCAGCATTTTTTGAGAGATATCATCAATCGTGTTGTTCAAATCTTTAAAACGCATGACTTCACCTTCCTCTAAAATCATCAAAACCAGCATCGACCACTTATCACCAAACCGGTCAAGCACATTTCGAACCGGACAACGTTCACTTTGCAAATATTTTTCAAAATTTTTTCCCATATGTATTCATTGAAAATCACTATTACTAACCTTGAAGTAAGCACCTGCCATCCAGGTAACTTATTGATTATAAAAAAGTATCCTTTTATCTTTGACTCTCCAAAAGTAAGTAATAATCTTTCAGTAATTAAAATGATATGAAGAAAATTGTAATAACCGGAGCAACCGGTCAACTGGGAAATCAGGTTTTGAGTTTCCTTTTGAAAAAAACTGATGCCAGTGCCATAACAGCAATAGCAAGGGACACATCAAAATTATCCAACTACGCCGAATTGGGTGTTCAAGTCGTACAAGCGGATTATGATGACAGAGAATCATTGGTGAACGCATTCAGCGGCAACGAGATTCTTTATTTTGTTTCGGGAAATGATGTTGTCAAACGCCATACACAACACGAAAACGTGGTGAAAGCTGCCATTGAATCAGGTATCAGTCATGTTGTGTATACCAGCTTTCAGCGGAAAAACGAGACAGAATCATCGCCAATTGCACCGATAGCGGGCACGCATCTTCAAACCGAGAAATGGCTGAAAGAATCGGGACTGAATTACACCATCCTGAAACACGCGTTGTACAGCGACGTAATTCCCATGTTTCTCGGGGAAGGTATCATTGACCGGGGCATGATCTACCTTCCGGTCTCGGAAGGAAAAGCTGCTTTTGCTTCGCGGACCGACATGGCCGAAGCCGCAGCAAACATCCTGACCACAGACGGCCACGAAAACAAGGCCTATGAAATTTCTGCCGGAACCTCGGTTTCGTTTGGTGATATTGCCGACTCCCTGAGCAAAATCAGCGGGAAACAGATCAGCTACATTTCACCTACTGTGGACGAATTCAGCAAAACACTCGCCGAAGCCGGAGTTCCTCAAGATGTTATTGGTTTTACGTTGCTATTTACCGAGGGCATAAAACAAGGCGAGTTTGACATACCGGATCCTACACTCGAAAAACTATTGGGTCGCAAACCCGAAAGTGTAAGAGAATACCTGAAAAAACTGTATTCAAATTAACCTGAGTCAGGATTTAGTGAGGGTCTCACTTTTGATGAAGCCCTCACTACTTGTCTTAACCTTGATTCGCTTGATTGAAGGATGAATCTTGATTTTCTTGAGGCTTGCGGCTTGTGGCCTTTCTACAATTATCTTAATCATGTCAATCCTCTAATCCTTCCATCATGGTTTAGACTATTCATACCTCAGCGCCTCCACCGGGTTACGATTGGCCATGCGCGTATAATTGATGGCAGCAATGGCAGCCACCAAAATCAGGATAAAGAGACTGCATCCCAGGAATATTCCCCATCCGAGTTGAATTTTAGTGGCAAAATTCTGCATCCACCTGCCGCCGGTAAACCAGGCCGCGGTTATTCCAATCAGCACGGCCGGCAAAACAATAAATTCCAGATCGAGAATAAACATGTGCAAAATATCGCGCAACTGCGCGCCACTTATTCTCCGTATAGCCAGTTCTTTGCGGCGGCGCGTGGCTTCGTTGGCGGTGTAGCCCAACAGTCCCAGTACAGAAATCAGCAAAATCACCACATTCCCGGCCTGCATGCCATTTCGAAACCCGAGTTGGGCCTGATAATTCTTTTCCTTCTCAAGCTGCAGGCTTTGCACAACTGCATCGCCATGCGGAAGCGCAGTATTGATTATATCCGCAATTTTTTTCATCATTCCGGCCTGAACCCCTTCGTGGACTTTAATCAGGAAGTAAAATCCAAAATGCGGATTGTCGATCCGGGCCTGTGCAAACTTTTCTTCTGGTTTGTAAAAAAATACAGCGGGCCGCGAGTCGGGATCTGCTAACGAGCGAATGATAAAATCAGGAAAAACACCGCGAACAGTCGTTGAACCGTGTTCGCTGATGGTAAGTTGCCGGCCAACCACGCCGTCTTTCCAACCGTTGTCCAGCATAAGCATATCAGCTCCTTTTTGACTGATCAGCACGTCGTTTGCTGCCGCATTTTCCGCTGAAAAATTCTGGCCGGATTTAACAGAGACGCCTAAAATTGAAAAGTAGTTGGAGTCGATCCAGTAAAAGTCGGCCACGTTAAACAATTCGCGTTGCCCATCGGGCGAAAAAATGTTATTACCTGAAGCTCCTTCGGTTGGAACTCCGCAACCCAGACCAACTTGTTCAACTTCGGGCATTGCCCGCAATTCGTTAGCCAGCAAAGCTATTTTTTGTCCTTCGATGCCACTGGTCGAAGCCAGGAAAACGCCTTTTGAGCGGTATCCGTGGTCGGCCTCCAGCATTTTATTGTATTGCATGCTCACAATAACCAGCACCGTGAGAATGAACGAAGCGCCAATAAACTGAACAGCCAGCAGTCCGAGTTTCCACTTGTCCTTTTTTTGTTGATAACTCCTGAAAGCCGTGGCCACCGGAATGCGTGAAAAGAAACGTCCAGGCAGGTAGCTGGTCAGGACGAGCAACACAACTACCAGCAGAAGCAACGGCCAAACCACATACGAATTTAGTGTTGAACCCAGACTGTGCCCGATTTGTGATTCGGCCCAGGGTTTCAGGGCTAAAATAGTGAGCCCTGCGCCAACAAGCGAAATCAGGAAAAGGACTACCGTTTCCGAAAGAATCATGCGTTGCAAATTGGCCGATTGAGCTCCGCAGGTTTTGTGAATGGCCGATGTTTTTGCACGTTTTACCAGGGCGCTCAGGGTGAGCAAAATGTAGTTGAGGAGCGAAACAAACAACACGGCAAAAGCAATGGTGGTGAGAATGACAGCCATGTCTTTCACATTTTCGATATAAATGTTCTGGATGGGTTCGAACGAATACTTCAGAACCAGTCCCTGCTGCTGTTCTTCCAGTTTTTCAATATCCTGATGTTTTTCCTGCATTTTCCTCACAGCCGGAGCCAGGTTTTTCGGATCGACACCTTTGGCCAGCTTAACACACGCATAATAACGGTCGTTTCCCAGCCAGTTATTGGTACCGTCCCATGTAAACTGGCTGGTAGAAACCATCGAGACAAGCACATCGTATTTGTAGTTCGTATTTTCGGGCAGCTCTTTAAATACGCCGGAAATAGTGAGTTTTTTGCCCGGGTATTCCTTTAATTCAATCACTTTCCCAACGACATCGCCACCCATTTCTTCGGCAATCTTGTCGGAAACCATGCAATTCATCGGGGAACTCAGTATTTCTTCCGGGTTTCCGCTGATCATCGGACGCGGAAGTACATCGAAAATGTTTTCGTCAGTCAGTGAAAAATCGCCTTTGTAGCTTTTTCTGTCCTCGGTATAAAATACCGAAGTCCCGATTGAATTCAACCGGCAGGCGGCTTCGATGCCCGGCACTTCAGCCTTCAGCCCAGGAGCAATAGCGCCGCTGACGCGGGGATTGCTATCCAGCTTATCAGACGATTTATCCATCTTGAAGTTTTCGTACACCGCATAAACACGCTTTGCATCGGGATAGAAACTGTCGAAACTATAATAGTAAAGTACTTCGGAAAGAAGTAAAATTCCGAAAGCCAGTCCGGCAATCAGCGAAATGATGCGTGTCGCAGTATGTTCCCCATTTCGGAATAGTCGGCGAAAAGCTAATTTTAGAGCGTTCATTATATTGTTATTTTTTGGTTTTTCTTCCTGGTAACCGTTTGTCTGAACCGGGACTCTCCCGATTTTATGATTTTCAGGATTAATGCCGAAGCCCCTCTATATCTCTCCGCAGAGAGACTTCTGAACCCCGCCTGTTTCTTCAATCATTCTTTTTATCGTCTGGCCCATTTCCCTCCCCGGAGGGGAGGGTCAGGGAGGGACTTTCTTACTCATACCGCAACGCCTCCACCGGATTCCTCGTAGCTGCACGCCAGCTTTGCCAGCTTACCGTCAGCAATGCAATACCTAGTGCCAGCAATCCGGCCAAGGCGAAAATCCACCAACTTAAAGTGGTTTTGTAGGCAAAGTTTTCTAGCCATTTATGCATGGCGTAATACGCAACAGGTGCAGCTATTACAAAGGCGATTAATACCCATTTCACAAAGTCTTTGTTGAGCAGGGCCAATATTTCAGATACCCGGGCGCCGTTGACTTTTCGGATACCGATTTCCTTAACGCGTTTCCGGGCAGCATTCGAAGCCAGGCCAAGTAAGCCCACAACCGCAAGCAAAACCGACAAAGCCGTGTAAATACTGAAAAGCGTGGCCAGCTTTTCATCGGCTTTCATTTGGAGCTGGTATGTTTGGTCGGTGAAACAGAATGCGAAGGGGTCGGAAGGGTAAAATTGCTTCCACTTTTCGCTCAAAGCTTTCATAACCTGGCTGCCATTATGCGGCTCGAATGCCACGGAAATGTAGCCTACGTCATATTTCCATCGCAAACTGTTGATAATTAACAGCGGCTCGATAATTTTCCCGGGCGATTCCTGGTGAAAATCCTCCACCACACCGCAAACCTGGTATGTTTCGTTATTAATAAAATTGACACTAATAAATCGTCCAATAGCTGACTGGGCGGAGCCAAAGCCGAGCTTTCGGCAAGCTTCATTGTTGATCAACAGCATTTTGCTCCCCGGCTGTTCGTCATCGACAAAAAACCTTCCGGCTAATAATTTGGGACGATATACTTCATCGAAATGATTTTCAATCGTCAGGATACCGTAGTTTATGCCCGATTTATCGGGGGCATCAACAGGGAAAATCTGGTTGCTGTTGAAAGTGATGGCTTTACCCGGAACACTGGACGATAAGGTTGAGTTTATAACTCCCGGCAAGCGGTTGACCTCTTCCAGGAACGTTTTCATCCGCTCTTCTGCTCCGGGTTTATGCAGGGTGCTCAGCGGGATGTTCGAGTATGCAGTTTGACTGATGGACAGGCCAACGTCTTTGTTCTTCATAAAAGTAACCTGCAGAACAATCACCGAGGTGGCAATGAGCAGGCCGATGGAAGCAGCGAACTGAAAAACAACGAGACTCCGTCTCAGGCCGAAACCATCATTTTTCTGTACAAAGTTCTTTGATAGTAACAACCGGGAACTTTTTGAAACCAGGATATAAACCGGATAAAGGCCGCTAAGTACTGCCCCGGCCATGAAAACAGAAATAATAATGAGTAAAGAAGTGATTTTAACCGGAATTAAATGTTGCAAATCAAGAAAGTGACTGAGCGGTGTCCGAAGTAGAAAAAACACAGCGAGTGCCAGTGTCACACCCACCGCATTGATCAGAATAGACTGTGTCATAATTTGAACCGAAAGATCGGATGAACGAGCCCCGACCACTTTTTTAAGCCCTATTTCTTTCGCCCGCTCCACACTTTGGGTAACCTGGAAATTGATAAAAATTATCCAGCTCATGACCAAGGCCAGGATGGCCACGATCCATAATGCCGCAATGGTTTTGCCATTGATACTGGCTGATATCTCGTTTTCAAGTGCAGGCCCTGTATGGATTTCGGAGACAGGCTGCATCACAAATTCGGATTTTTCACCTGAGGCCAAAAGGTGCGACGTGTATTTTTTATAAATGTTTTCGAATGCGGACTCGACATCAGCTAACGATACACCCTTTTTGAGCTTCACATAAGTATAGGCATCGGGGCCGGACCAAAGCCACGACTGGGAAGCATCGGGCAACCATGACGATTTGGATTCTGTTTCCGGTCTCAGGCTTGACGTGTTATTATCGAAATGACTGAAAAAATAAAACAATTGGTTGGTTGTGCCCATAATATCAACCTTCAGGTGGCTATCTTCGGGAAGATCGGCAAAAACACCCGACACAAAAGACTCCCAGCCTTCGTTAATTTTAAAGTTTTTGCCTATTGGATCTTCCGCCCCGAACAATTTGCGGGCTGCTGATTCGGAAATGACCATCGACTGGACGGTTGGAAATGGGTTGTGCCCGTCACCCGATACAAACCGGAGCTTAAAAACATCGAAAAACGATGCGTCCCCCCAAAAGAATTTGACATCGGTCATAAAATTTTCGTGGGTATAGGCCATCACATTATCTTCCCAAAGGCTTGTGGAATATTCAACCCCGGGAATTTCGCTGTTCATCACCCATCCTAAGGCCCGGTAATTGCCTGCACTTTTCGAAACAGTCCCGTCTGGCAGTGTTTTATTCAGTGTAATCCGGTAAATCCGGTCGGCATCTTGCCACGAACGGTCGAACCCATTTTCGTAACTGAGGTAAAAAAAGATGAGCATAAACGAAGCCATGCCACTCGTCAACACGATAATACTGAGCAAGCTGGATAGTTTTTGTTTGCCAATACTTCTAAAAATAATTTTCAGGTTAGTTGTGTTCATAGGTTTTTATTTTATATACAACAGACATTTCTTGACAAGAAATGTAAAAGGTTATTCGCTTAAGTAAATTGATTTGATGGCAAAATTTTGCCCCTCTTCGGTTTTGTAAGTTCCTGTATAAGGTGAAAATGTTTTCACGGTCAGGACTTTTTCTTTGCGGTTAATATTCATTATCCTCAAATATCCATTTCCTCCATTTTCGGATCCTATTACTCCTTCCTGGTAATTGGCTAAAAACTGATATACAGGCAGACCTTCGTTATTAATGCTCACCAGGGTTCCAATTCCACCATCCACGACGTGACCTGAAAACACAAACCGGATATTTTTGTGCTTTCTGATTAGTTTGTGCCAAATTTGCTCACCGTCGTTGGCGACAGCATCTTTGCCGATACCACAAGTCTGAGGCCCCCAGTTATCACCGGGCCCCAGCCTGGTACTATCAGAATACATGTAACAATGCGTATTAACAATTACTGTCCTGTCCAAATTTTGCATAACCATTCTATTGGCCCAATCCAATACTTCATCACGAGGGCCAAATTCCAGGCTCAATACCATCCATTTTATACCACCACTATCAAACAAGTAGAAGGCATTATCCATCTTCTCTTGTTCAAATACCCCTCCAAATGCCGGAAGTTGAGACATCTCTTTAAATGGGAAAAATGAGTTGAAAAAAGTGGCATCCCGGGTGTCGGCAAATTTCCCGGGGCCGCTTCCCATATCGTGGTTCCCAACTGCAAGAACATACGGGACAATTCCGTTCAACTTTTCAAATGCTTGTTTTACAAGAGACCATTCTTTCTCATTGTTATTCTGGGTCAGGTCGCCTTGTTGCAATACAATGTCAATATTATTCTTATTTTCCAATATCCAGTTAATCTGGCTATTTAATATTTGTGGGTACTTTTCGGCATAGCACTGTGTATCTGGTAGCAAAACAATCCGGGTTGTTTGCCGGGTTGGCTGGCATGCAGTAATTAAGAACAACAGCAATAGAGAACTGTAAATAAGCAGTATTTGTTTGTCTTTTTTCATTTATATCGTGATAATAATTGTTGTATTTATTTGCCCCATTTATAGGCGCGTAAAGTCTTATTCAATGTTGGTATCAGCAGTAAGCGTTCGTTCTTGATATACCAGATATCGGCAGCAATTACGTGCTCTTTGCCCAGGTCGAGCAACAATGATTTTTCACCGGACGAAGTGAGATGGAAAACCTCGCCCTGCCAGGCTCCTGACACAAAAAAGCCATCATTCCCATCCCGGACAATGCCATCGCAATTACTAATGCTGTCGGCCAATTGGGTAAAAGTTTTTTCTTCCAGATTGTAATAGAGAACAGTGCTGTTTCCCATATTCAAGATATACAAACCTTTCTCCTGCGCCAACAAGCCATTTGGCCCTTTCAGTAAAGGATCGTCCAGCCAAATTTGAATATGATTGTCCTTAATCCGGTAGATTTTATTGGCAAAGCAATCAGAAACATACACGGTCCCTTGTTCGTCAACCGAAACATCGTTCAGAAATTGAGCGCTGTCGGTATTAAAAACATGGCTTATCCTGGCGTTGGGAATGTCAATTTCAACTACCCTGTCGAGGTCGGCCACATAAAGGCTGTTTCCGTAAATTCCCAGTCCTTGCGGACTGTCGAGTCCGTCAATCCATTTCAGGTCCAGGATATCTCCATCCAGATCAACCTTTGATATAAAACCATTGCCATCCTTTGTACAATACTCCCCGTTGATGCTTGAAACATAGATCACCTTATTTTGGGGATCGAATATGGCCGATTCCGGTTTGTTGAACAGCGTGTCTGTCTCCCAGGTCAAAGAAAGGTTTTGACAATACGCCTGCGAAACCGCAAACATCAGGATGCTAAAAAAAAGGATTGTCTTTAAACGCATATTTGGTAATTTTTAACTGTTTTAACTTTGATTCACTTGATTGAAGAATGAACTTTGCTCTTCCTTCAAACGCTGTCAGGTCTTTACAGCCGCTGACAGGTTATTACTCCCCTTAACTCTTTGCTCTTTCCCTATTATTTCATTAATCATGGTAATCTCTAATCATTTAAATCATGGTTTAGACTATTCATGCCGCAAGGCCTCAACCGGGTTCTTTGTGGCAGCCTTGTAGGTCTGCGTAATAACCGAAACCACTGAAATCAGGAAGGCAATCACCCCGGTTAGCAGGAATATCCACCAACTAATCAGTGTTTTATAGGCAAAACCCTGCAACCAATGGTCGATTGCATACCATGCCAACGGACAGGCCACTATGTAGGCGGCAATTTCCAATTTGGTAAAATGTGCAAAAACCATCAATACAATATCGCTTACTCTCGCTCCATTCACTTTACGTACACCTATCTCCTTGGTGCGTTGCTGCGCAAAAAAGCTAACCAACCCAAACAACCCCAACGATGCCACAATAATGGCAAAAAGGGTAAAAGCTGTTAGTATTTTGCTCAACCGCATCTCTTCATTGTATTGTTGGTTAAAGTATTCGTTGCTGAAAAAGCTCGCAAGTGGATCATCCGGATAGTGTTTGGGCCATATCTTTTCTAAACTGGCCATTGCCTGTTTGGGGTCACCTTTGATCCGGAACGAGTAGAAACCAAACTCATAAGGGTGTTCATGAGAAAATAACATAGGCTCCGAAGCCTTTTTTAACCCTTCGTGATGAAAATCGTTCACCACTCCCTTAATTGTATTATTCCTGTCGCCAAGGCGTACTTGTTGGCCAATAGCCTCTTCGGGAGAATTAAATCCTAAAATTTTAGACGTTGATTCACTAATAATAACTTTTGCCGAGTCAAGCCGTTGTGAAATATCGAAATTTTTACCTGCCAGCAGTTTCAATCCGTAAGTTTGCAAATACCCCTCATCTATGTTACCCATGGTAATGGTTTGTTTCAGATCGTCTTGTTTACCCGGAACAGAAACGTTGTCTTCTCTGTACCGAAGTGGTTGGCCAGGCACATTCATGGTTGCCGTTCCGCTGACAAATTCAGAATTCCGAAGCACATCATCCCGAAAAGCATTGAATAACTCACGTCGCTGTGGGTGAGAATTGGTTGATGTAGCACCTTTCAGAACGATTACCTGATCAAGGTCAACACCCAAATCTGCCTTTTGCATGTAACGGATTTGCTTTGTCACCATCAGCGAACAGATGATTAAAAAACACGACATAAAAAACTGAACGGCAACTAACCAATGGGAACTCCCACTTTTAGCTGTTTTTTTCTGCTGTTGCAATGCCGGGTTGACTTTTAATGCCGGAACTGAACTGATTAATGAGGTGACCAAAACTCCAGCCAATACAATTACAGCTGTAAGCACAATAATTCCGGTATAATTGATGAATCCTTGTGAGAGGTTAGCTCCAATTAATTTAACAAAAACCGTTTGGGTGAAAAAATAAAGGAATACCGCAACAACAACAGCCGAAACATTGATAATCAACGATTCAACCAGCGAAAGGTCAATCAGCGCAAACCTGCTGGCCCCCAACTTCCTGAAAGTGGCAAACACATTCAGCCTTTTTCGCGACAAAGCAGTTGACAGGTTGATGTAATTCATCCAGATAACAAAGAGGATCAGCCCGGCAATAAGAGTAAGCGCCGAAACCGTTTTTTCACGGGTACTTACGCCCAGTTCGCCTGTGCGACCCGATGCAAAATGCAACGATGAAAGGGGTTGTGAAACAAAAGTCCCTTTCCGTTGCTGGTTGGCAAGATGAGTAAGGTATTTATCAGAAATATTCTTTAAGCCTGCATCCAGATTCTCAGGATTTGCACCCTCCTTCAATTTCAGGTAAGTCCACCAACTCGGCCAGTACCAGTTTCCTTCAGCTGAAACCCAATTGTAATGGACAAAGGTTTTTACGGGAATGAAAAAATCAAAGTGTAGGTGCGAATTGGAAGGTAAATCTTTAAATACCCCGGTTATTACGTGCGGCATACCTTCGTTGATATACAAGGTTTTGCCAATTGGGTCTTCTTTGCCAAATATCTTTGCAGCCATCGACTCCGACACAATGCTGGTGAATTTTTCCTCCAGCCGGGGCTTGCCTACAACCATTTTAAAATCAAATATTTTGGTAAAATCACCATCCACCCAAAGGCTTGGTTGGTCGCAGTATTGTTTATCGCTGTAGCGTACCAACACATTTTCGAGATAGGCTAATGCACTGTATTCAACCTCCGGGATTTCATCTTTCAGCACGTGGTATAGCCTATCGGGAGTTCTTGCAGTGTGGACCACACGCTCCCCGTTTTGTTCTACATCGTAATTTACCCTGTAAATGCGGTCTGCTCCACTAAATACTTTGTCGTAATTTTTCTCATAACTGATATAACTTATCAGCTGAAAGAAAAACAGGATCCCTACAGCCAGTCCAAATATGTTCAGCAACGAGTGAAATTTGTTCTTCTTCAGATAATTAAAGGTCGATTTAAGTTTGATTGTACTCATGTAAGTTTTGCTATAACGGTTTAAAATCTATTGCCAGCTCAATTGTCGGAATCAGGATTTGCAGGATTAATTGATTTTCAGGATTAGTGCTTCCAGTTCCTCCCCTCCGGGGAGGCTAGGAGGGGCTATTCATACCTCAACGCTTCCACCGGGTTCCTCGTTGCCGCTTTCCAGCTTTGCCAACTAACCGTGAACAGTGCTATTCCCAGTGCCAACAAACCAGAGAGGGCAAAAATCCACCAGCTCAATTCGGTTTTGTACGCAAAGTTTTCGAGCCATCGCTGCATAGCATACCACGCAATCGGAGTAGCAATTGTAAAAGCAATCAGAACTCCAACTACGAATTCGCGGTTTAGTAATTGCAATATCTCGGCAATGGTAGCTCCGTTTACTTTTCGGACACCGATTTCCTTGGTACGCAGCGTCATTATGAAGCCCGAAAGCCCCAAAAGCCCAATACAAACGATTAGAATTGAAATCCACGAAAAAACGGTGAAGAATGTACAGAAACTGTTATCGGAAGCATATTGCATATTGAAATACTGATCGGTAAAGAAATACTCGAATGAAGCATCCGGGAAATACTTTTTGAATAGTTCCTGTGTTTGGGCTATTAACCTGTTTTTATCCCCGGAAGATAACCTGACCGAAAAATATTTCAGTGGAATCCAGTAGTCATCGCGCCCCATAGCAAATACAATGGGCTTATAATCCATTTTTAATGATTGCTGATGATAATTGTCAAGTACGCCAAATACAGTATAAGGCTTGTTCCCTTCGCCTTCAAGATTAACCGTTTTACCAAGAGCCTCGTTACTACTGGCAAAACCGAACCGTTTCGCGGCCTGTTCGTTCATAATTACACCATCGTAATCAGCAGCACTGTTTTCCCTGAAATTTCTTCCGTCTTTTAATTTCAGGTTGTATAGTGAAATAAAGTGCGGATCAACCCTGAGCATTTCAAATAATTGATCGTCACCTTTCATGGCATCAGAACGCTTGTGACTTCCCATGTAACCAACCTGTTGCCCGGGAATAACACTCGACATTGCAATGTCTTCAACTCCTGTTAAACGCATGAGTTCATCTCTCAACGAGGCTACTTTTTGATGGTAATTCCTGGTATTTGAAGGTGTTTTGAAAACCAGCACGTTGTTAATGTTTGCCCCTACATCCTGGTTCATCATAAAGGATACTTGCTTTCGTATTACAATGGCGGCAATAATTAATACAATGGCTATTGAGTACTGCGATACTACCATTATTTTTCTAACCAGCAGGTGTTTTTGCGATACCTGTTTCTGCCCTTTTGCATTGAACCCGTTGCGTAAAGGCGGCAGGGCTATCCCGGGCAATATGCCGGTAACAGTTACGCCAACAATTAAAGCGCCGGAAAGTAACAGCCATACAAGCGGTGATGACCAAAATAGATGAAGGTTAAAAATGGGAAACATGTTTCCTATTAGCGGAACTGAAATCGTCATGAGCATGCCCGATACCGCCACAGCCACTAAATTAATCAACAAGGCATTTGCAATAAACTGCATAAATATGTGCTTTGTTGCAGCCCCTTGTGATTTCATAATGACGAAGTTCTCGTACTTCTCTAGAATGGTCACTGTCGACAGGTTAATAAAATTGATCCAGGCAATGAGTAATATCAGGATGGCAACTGCAAAAAGGAAATCGAGCGAACGGTTGTTGCCTTTTTGTTCCAGCTCATATGGTTTCGACGGGTTTAGGTGAATTTGTGTTAATGGGACCAATGTTACTTCCCATTTCTGATCTTTCATGGCTTCGTAAGCTTTGTATTTTTCAGCCATCTCAGGGAAAGCACTTTCTATATGAGCTACAGCCGACCGGTCGGGAACCTTCACGTAAAGGTAGGTTTCGTGCATGTACCAAAAGCTGTTCAGAAACCAATTGTTATAATCGTAAGCCAACAGGAAATCGAATTTGACATTTGAAGTCGGGGCAATGTTTTTGAAAACTCCGGCTACAGTATAATTTTTAGATGATCCCAACTCTTTTACCTGCATGATTTTTCCAATAGGATTTTCGCCATTGAAGTATTTGTGCAACATTTTTTCGGAAATCACCATTTTATCGGGGCTGTTTAACACTTCTGACGGATTTCCCTGCAAAAGGGGGTAAGAGAAGAAACTAAAAAAATTACTGTCGGCCATAAACACATGTTCTTCGCGGTCAACCGTTTCGTTGTACCGGATGTCTTTTTCATGGTTGAACAGGTTGATACGGCATACCGCTTCAATTTCGGGGAATTCCTCTTTCATGGCCGGTGCATAGCCAAACGAAGCTGTGGCAATGTCCTGGGTTACTTGTCCGTTCAACCGGAACTGGCTTTCTACACGATAGATTTTATCTCCATCGGCATGAAATGCATCATAACTTTTTTCAGCCTTTACATAGAATAAAATCAGGGCAAAAGCGGAAATTCCAAACGATAATCCAACAATGTTAATGACTGAAAATGCCTTGTTCCGGGTTAAGTTTTTTAAAGCCAAGGATAAGATGACTCGTTTCATTTTTATACGTTTTGTGTTGTATTCTTAGTTAATTATAATTTGGAAAGCCGATCCTGACTTTTCAATTTTCAATAATTTGGTGTCAGTATCATAACTGTAATTGTCAGCACCTTTAATTGAACGAGGTTCGGAATGATATTTAACCAGGAAGATGGCATCTGTCTGAACTTTTGATTCAAACAACAGCTTGCCATTTTTTTCATTCATGGTTAATATTATATCATCGTATCCAATTCCTTCATTTTGAGGTTTGTGAAAGGTATAGCTTGTTTTCCCTTCCGGATAAACCAGAAATGTTATTTTTCCGGTTGAAAGCGTATCACCGTGATCTAGCAAGTTGTTTTTGACATGCAGTGGCAATATCGCACCGCTTTTTATAAACAGCGGATATTCTGAAAAGCGATACTGCTTTATAAGAACCGAACCTCCTGAATATTTCTCATCGTCATCCCAAAAATCAATCCATTTACCCTGCCCCGGGAACTCAATCTTGGTTATTGAAACCGAATCGGCAATAACCTTCACAAAGAGCTGGTTACCTAAAAGGTGACTCTGATTCCCAATTTCAGGATTATTAATGATAGTAGAATTATTCAAGTGGGCATCAACTGCTACACTGAACAGGTAGGGTGAAAGTTCATTGTGCAAGGCAACGTACCGGCGATAAATGTTTACTGTTTCCTGATCGTGGTTCCAGGGCAGGTGGTGGCCGAAAGCCCCGAAAGCCCCGCCATTGATCATGATTGGGCAAAGGCTGCTCAATTGGGTGTAGCGGATGAACTGTTCTTTATTCGAAGGGGCTTCCCAATAACCCCCAATTTCGCAGGCTATACCAGAGAAACCATAATTGGCCGAACGATAAATGTTTTTCAGTTGATCTTTAATGCCCTGCCAATCGCCCCGAAAATCGCCAACCCAGTTAACATGGCTTTTTGAGGGAAAGCCCATCAACCCAAGGCCCGACCAGGCATAAGTCATGGCAACAAATTCAGGATTTTGGGAAGCATGATAGTCAAATGCATCCCCGTAATATTGAAAACCAAACTCGCGGCGTGAAAGTTTTCCCAGCGAAGTTTGTATGGAATCGCCAAACCAAGCAAAACCAAAGTCTATTTTAGCGCCGTCGAGGTGCATTTGATGCAAAGTGCCAATTTGCGAATGCCACCATTCTTTTGCAGCCGGATTGGTCATGTCAACATGTACCCCTGGGCCTTTAAACCATTCTGATTCCCGGTTTTCGTTGACACAGAAGTTGTTTTCAACTGCAAAATCGTAGGTTTTGCAGTTCTCTTTCGATCCTGAATAGGACGAACTGTTAAGGCACCCGGTATAGAAATCAAGCACCCTGATCCCTTTCTGGTGCAATTGATCAATCATTCCCGGGGAATTGGGATATCTTGTAGTGTCCCATTCAAAACTGTTGTATTGGGTCATCCACGGGCTGTCGATAATAACCGCACCTACAGGGATGTTATGCTTTAAATAGCTGTCGGTTAGCTCCATTACAGCTTCTTCTGTATTCCGCTCATCTTCCCATACCCAATGTCCGAAAGCCCAGTACGGAATAACAGGAGGGGCCGAAAGTGAGTCGGCAACTTGGCCGTAGCTTTTACCAAAACAAAGAATCAAGCCTATTAAAAAAATCGCTTTATCCATTTTATTTCTATTTTATTCACAGCTTCATTTCAGACTCAAGTTCCTCCCCCTTCGGGAGAGTTAGAGGGGGCTTTACTCATACCGCAGTGCCTCCACCGGATTCCGCGTTGCAGCTCTCCAGCTTTGCCAGCTCACTGTAAGCAATGCAATTCCCAAAGCCACCAATCCGGCAAGCGCGAAAATCCACCAGCCTAAATTGGTTTTATAGGCAAAGTTTTCCAACCATTTCTGCATGAGATATATTCCTACCGGTACTGACAGAATCATGGCAATGACAAACCAGGTAATGATATTCTTGTTGAGGTGGTACATGATGTTCATTACCGGGGCCCCGTTTACTTTACGGATGCCTATCTCTTTTTTCTTGCGGGCAATGTAAAACATGACGATGCCATAAAGCCCCAAACAACTGATAAAGACTGAAAGAAGTGCGAATATGATGTTGAATTTGGCAGTTCGCTCAAACGATTGGTACTGTTGGTTATAAAATTCATCCTGAAAGAAACAATTAAAAGGATCGTCCGGATAGTACTTTTCCCAGGTATCTTTAATATATCTCATTGCTGAATTGATATCGCTTGTGTTAACTTTTAACGGATAATAACCAAATTCAGTAGGATGGTTAAACTCCATCACGATAGGATAAATGCTTTTTTGCAAGCCCTCAAAATGGAAGTTTTTCACAACACCGTATATCTCTATTGATCTTCCCCACAACTGTATGACCTGCCCTATAGCCTCCTCTGGATTATTAAACCTGAGTTTTTTCAATGCTTCTTCATTTATTAAAGCAAGCTGACCGTAACGCATTTTTGTATCAGGAAGCATTTTGCCACTTAGCAGTTGCAATCCAAATGTTTCTATAAAACCGTTATCGATTATAATGCTGCTAAACCGGGCATTCTTATCTACTTCTGCGTTCGGACGGGTATACGGTACGCTGTTTTCCCTCATTTCTAAACCCGGCAGTTCACTAACTGCGGTTGCAGAACTTATCCCGGGATTACATACCAAACTTGCCCTGAAATTTTTAAACCGGTCAAACTTAGGATTTTCCGGCCTGTTAGGGTTCTGCTGTCCATTATACGACGTTGGGGCACTCAATACCAATACCCGGTCAATATTCATTCCAAGATCATACCCCTGCATAAAAGAAATCTGGCGATAGATTAGCATGCTCATACTAATAAACAGAATGGTTATACAGAGCTGGGCTACAATCAGTCCGCGTTGAAATACACCTTCTTTTATGCGGGTTTTATGAACAAAAGGGTTAATCTTTAATATGGATAAAAGTGAATAGGTTGACGATAAGGCAATTCCAATCAACAAAACAACAGCAAATCCCCCGGCTATAATCCCCCGGGGCATATAAGCCTGATAAATAGAAATCTCAAAATACCGGACAAAAAGAGATGATGTAACCAGGTAGAGCAACCATGCCAATACGACTGCAAGTACATTAAATAGCAGGTTATCAACAACAACAAATAGTATTTGCTGAGCTGTACCCGCTCCCACCAACTTTTGAATACCTATTGATTTTTCTTTTTTTATTGCAAGGGCTGTCGATAAATTGATATAATTTATCCATGCCACAACTAACACGAATATTCCAAATAAAAATAAATTGATCAAACCCGATTTATTCGCTTTCTTCCCGTAGTCACCTTTTTTAGAGCCATCGAAATGAACAGCACTCAATGGTTGTAAACCAAAAGTAACAGTACAGTTATCATTTTTAAGGTGGGGCAGGTGAACGGTTACCAAGTCGGCCAGTTTCTTTTCAATACTTTCAGGGTGAGTCCCTTCTTTAAGTTTGAAATAGGTCCACCAGCCATTCCAACTCCATCCGCCCTGGGCACTTATCCATCCATAATGAACCCATGTGCGTGATGAAATAAAATAATCTGCAACCAGATGGGTATTGGCAGGGAAGTCTTTGAACACACCCGTAATTTCGATGGGCATTCCTTCGTTTACTTTTATTATTTTGCCAACCGGATCTTCATCTCCAAAAAGGACTTTTGCTTTGCTTTCCGAAATTATCCCCGTATGTGTTTTTTCAAAATTGGCAACTCCCTCTTTCATCTTGAAATTAAATACCTCCTGAAAGCCGGCTGAAACCCATAACACATTTTGCTCGAATAGTGCATATGGCTTTTTCCTGATTTGGCAACTCTCAAAATAAGCATACCCGCATGCCTCTGCTTCAGGGATTTCACTTTTGGCGAAATAAATACCACGCGGCGATTTTACACCATCATAAGTCACCTCTCCGTTTTGGGTACTCAAATTAGTAACTCTGTAAATACGGTTATTATCCGGCCAAAACTTGTCAAAAGAGTTTTCGTACAGCACATAGTGACCAATGAAAATGAAAACAGTAAAGGCCAGAACCAATCCCACCAGACTTATCAGCGACGTGTTGAGATGTTTGACAAAATTGCGAATTGAATTTCTAATGGATAT
>JBNKTK010000061.1:0-20866 GCA_050298035.1 Mangrovibacterium sp.
GGGGCATGGCAGGAGTGGGATGTGGAAGATATTGAGATGGCCGTCCCAATCAGTCCGTCGGAACTGATGCGCAAACGCAAAGCCATATTTAAGCACCAGTCGCAAAAAGATGAACCGGTTTTCCCGGGTGAAGATAAACGCGAGTTTTGGCAACGTGCAGAAGAACGGAACCGCGAAACCGCGAAAATTTACGATCAGCTTGGATTGACCGAGTACGAAGCTATTGAAGCATTTGTACGCTATCCGTTTGATGATGAGGAATCTTTCCTGAAGTAATCGTATCTTTACTAGCCTAAACCATTGAATCTGATTGTGATGAATCCGAAATCATTCTTTAAAAACTTTTCTTTTTCTGCTTTGGCAGCTTTCATTTTATTGATGAATGCCTGTCAACCAGCCTGTAATTCGAAAAAAGAAGTTCAGATCATTCCGAAACCAGTCGAGCTTGTTTATGCCAACAAGTCGTTGTCAATCAGTAATGGACTGAACATTGAAGCTCTTGATTCGTCGCTGACGTTTTCGCACGATTACCTGGCGAGTCAGCTGGAAAATCTGCCGCAAAAGGATATGTTCATTCAGAATCCGGACGCCAAGGTTTTAGTGCAGTTGAAGTTGGATAGCACAATTCAACACGATGAAGGATATCGCCTGGAAATTGGGAAAGCAAATTTCAATTTCGGGAAAAACAAAGAATGGGGTTATCAACGGGATTCAGAGTTTGTTGCAAATATTGCTTGAAGCTGACGAGACTTCCGGCGGACTTGAAATACCTCAGTTGACGATTAATGATCATCCGCGCTTCAAATATCGCGGCATGCACCTGGATGTGAGCCGTTACTTTTTCGATGTCGATTTCATCAAAAAGTATATTGATCTGCTTGTCATGCACAAGATGAACACGTTTCACTGGCATTTGACAGACGATCAGGGCTGGCGCATTGAAATAAAAAAGTACCCGAAGCTGACCGAAGTAGGTGCCTGGCGGGTTGATCATGAGGATTTGCCCTGGAACGAAAGGCCGGATCAGAAAAAAGACGAAAAAGCCACTTACGGCGGCTACTACACACAGGATCAGGTTCGTGAGGTTGTTGCCTATGCGGCTGATCGCGGGATAACGATTATCCCCGAAATTGAAATGCCGGGACATTCCGCAGCGACAATTGCTGCCTATCCGGAGTATTCCTGCCGTGGCAAACAAACAACAGTTCCTTCCGGTGGTCGCACCGAAATCAATATTCTTTGTGCTGGCAAGGATGAAACATTCACTTTTCTTCAGGATGTTTTGACTGAAGTGATGGATTTGTTCCCTTCGAAATACATTCACATTGGAGGCGATGAAGCTTTTAAACGTGAGTGGGAGAAATGCCCGCTTTGCCAGAAACGGATCAACGAGGAGGGATTGGCTAATGAACATGAACTGCAAAGCTATTTTATTCAACGGATTGATCATTTCCTGACATCGAAAGGACGGGCATTGCTTGGCTGGGATGAAATACTGGAAGGCGGTTTGGCCGAGAATGCCACAGTTATGTCGTGGCGGGGTGAAGCTGGTGGCATAAAAGCTGCCCAAATGAGCCACGATGTGGTGATGACCCCAACCGGCTATTGTTATTTCGATTATTACCAAAGTACAGATACCGATTTGGAGCCGCTTGCTTTTAATGGCTACATCAGTTTAAGCAAAGTGTACAACTACGAGCCTGTTCCTGCTGAGTTGACAGCAGACGAGGCAAACTATGTGCTGGGGGCACAGGGAAATGCCTGGTCGGAATACATGCCAACCGGGAAGATGGTGGAATATCGTGTGTTGCCCCGGATGACAGCCCTTAGCGAAGTGCTTTGGTCGCCTAAGGAAGCTCGCGACGAAGCGGATTTCCTGACACGGCTGGAACCTTTCCTAAGTTGGTTGAAATTGAAAGATTACACCTATCATATTCCGTCGCCGGGTGGCATTCTGCCTGAAATGATTTTCATCGACAGCGCCCGGGTGGAGCTGACAAGTCCATGGCCGTTTGGAAGTGTTCTTTATACGCTTGATGGTAGTGAACCGACTTCGGATTCACCGCTTTTTACCGAAGCTTTTTCGGTTAGTGGCGATGCTGTGGTGAAGGCAGGTTTATTTCTCCCGGATGGGGAACATGGACTGATCAAAACGGCCCGGTTCAACAAAGTTGAGCCAATGGAACCGAGTCCGGTTGACACAACAACATTGAAACAGGGTTTAGCCTATCGTTATTATGAAGCACCAATATCAACCGTTGAAGCCATTAAAAAACTTTCACCCAAAAGCTCTGGGGTGATGGAGCAGGTTGGTTTGCCGCAGGAGCATCGACTGGAGGTTTTTGCCGCCGATCTTACCGGTTATTTCTATGCACCGGAGACGAAAGTTTACACGTTTGCATTGACTTCAGACGACGGTAGCCGTTTCTACTTGGCTGACCAGCTGGTTGTTGATCATGACGGCTACCACGGGCCTTCAACTGCTTACGGGCAAATTGCACTGAGCAAAGGTTTTTACCCCATTCATATCGGTTATTTCGACGGAGGTGGCGGTAACTCGCTGAAGTTGCAACTAACAGGAGTTGACGGGAGTTTGCAGGATGTTCCTGCAATTCAATTGTTCTATTTGAAATAAGTACTGTGAATTGATTGTTTTCTGTCTTCAAGAATGAGAAGATGGTTAAAATAATAAACAAGTCTGTGACCTTAATTTTTGTTTCACTGATTAAACAGATTGAAAATGTATAAATATCTAAGTCTGCTGGTTTTACTGATTTTTGTTCTTTCATGCAAACAAGAACAGAAACTGATCTCGAACAAAGAGCGGTTACAGGATATTCAGCATATGCTGGACGTTCAGAAAGAGCTGACAGCAAACAGTACTCTGGAAATATGGGACATTTTTAATCAGTCGCTCACACCGGATGAGAAACAAGCAATGGAGTTTCTTTATGCCTACATGCCTTTGAGTGATTTGGCTGATTACCCGGCCGGATTTTTCCGGGCAACAGTTGATAAAAGCTTGCAGGCCCGCGATGATATGAGTTGGGGAAAATCGATCCCCGAAGATGTATTTTTGCATTTTGTGCTGCCAATCCGCATTAATAATGAAAACCTCGATTCGTTCCGGATTGTCATGTATGACGAAATCAAAGCACGTGTTCAGGGAATGGATATGGAGCAGGCAGCCTTGGAAGTGAACCATTGGTGCCACGAAAAAGTGGTTTACCGCGGTACCGATGAACGCACCAGCGCTCCGTTGAGCACCATCCGTAAAGCTTTTGGCCGTTGTGGTGAGGAATCGACTTTTACTGTTTCTGCTTTGCGTGCAGCAGGCATTCCGGCACGCCAGGTTTACACGCCGCGGTGGGCGCACTCCGACGATAATCATGCCTGGGTGGAAGTTTGGGTGAATGGCGTTTGGAAATTCATGGGCGCCTGCGAACCCGATGCCCGCCTGAACATGGGATGGTTTACCGAACCTGCCCGCCGGACGTTGCTGGTGCATACACGGGCATACGGAAAATATTTTGGCAATGAAGATGTGGTGATGAATGAAGACCGTTTTTCTGAGCTAAACCTGACGTCGAATTATGCACCTGTTAAGCGGATTTTTGTTGAGGTGAATGATGCTGACGGTAACCCCACTTCCGGTGCCAAGGTTGAGTTTCAGCTTTATAATTATGCCGAATATTACCCGATTGCCACACAATATACCAATGATGCCGGCCAGGCTTCCATTTCAATGGGTTTGGGCGAGATTGTTGTCTGGGCCAGTAAAGACGAACAGTTTGCTTTTGAGAAAATATCAGTTTCGGATGCAGATACGGTAAAACTTACCTTGGGCAACCCCGAATTGAACGGACAATTGTTTGATTATGATTTTGTGCCGCCTCACCTCATAAAAGATACCATGACCATCACTTCGGCAGAGAAGGAACTGAATGAACGCCGTTTGGCTGAGGAAGATTCGATCCGCGGATGTTATACTGCAACCTTCAAGAACGAGGAATGGAGCCGCAACCTGGCGAAAGAACTGGGTTTGCCTGAAGACGAAGTGGTTCGTGCCATTCAAATTAGCTATGGAAATTGGACTGAACTGGAGAAATACGTCCGGGAGAATGCGGATGATAAAAATGTGATGGCCTTGCTGAAAGGGATTTCTGATAAAGATTTCAGCGATACAAAAGCATCCATATTAACTTCACATCTGAAAAATACAGTTGATATCGGGAAATACCCCGAAGATATTTTTGTTGACTATGTTCAGGCTCCCCGCGTCAGGAATGAGATGCTTTTGGACTGGCGCCCTGCCATACAGGAAGCTTTTGCCGAAATGAAAGATCAGGTTGCAGCCGATCCACAGGTGCTGACAACCTGGATCAAGGAACATATCCAGTTGAATGATATGGCCAACAAACATTCGAGAGCGCCGCTAAGTCCCGTGGGTGTTTACAAGTTGCGCGTTTCCGATACCAATTCCCGTAATTTCTTTTTTGTGGAAGTGTGCCGTGCACTAGGAATACCTGCCCGTTTCAATCCGGCGACACTGGAACCGGAGTATTATGCGGAAGGGAAGTGGTACCGGGCTGCGTTTACAGAGAGCGTTTCTGCTGAGCCCGAAACCGGAAAACTGGTACTTGAAAACGGCAAAAACAATGTTGAGCCACAGTACTACATTCATTTTACAATTGGCAAACTGGTTGACGGAAATTACCGGACGCTTGAATATGACTTCGCCAAAAAGATTGGCGATTTTACCGGGCCGTTTGTTTTGGAGGCAGGCAATTACTGCCTGGTGACCGGCAACAGGCTGGAAGATGGTACCGTTTTAAGTTCGGTTGAGTTTTTCAACGTTCAGCCTGGTGAAACAAAAGAGCTGACGGTTACCTTGCGGCAGTCGGCAAATGCGCCGGAACCAATTACCAAACTGGACTTTTCGGGACTGACCGTTGTGATGAACGGACAAGCAGAAAACCTGGGGGAACTGGCCGGGGGCAAGAACCTGGTGCTGGCCTTGCTTGATCCGGACAAAGAGCCATCAAAACATATCCTGAATGATCTGGGTGATTATATTTCGCATTTTGAAGCGTGGTCAGGACAGTTCATTTTTGTGGCTGCGGAAGACAGGCCTCAATTGGGTAAGGTTCTTGATTCGTACAAATTGCCATCGAACCGGTTGCAGGGTTTTGATAAGGGGAACAACATTCAGGCTGAACTAATGAAATTGTTTGGCGACGATGTAAAAAATAAACTTCCGTTGGTGCTTTTAACCGATCCGGAAGGACAGGTGTATTTATTCTCGTCAGGCTATAAAATTGGCATGGGCGAGCAATTGTTGAAAATGATACCGGCCATGAGCAAAAGTCAAACGGACTCATGTTGCCGGCCATGAAACAGATTTTTTTAATTGGGTTTACTGTACATGTTTTATCCGTTGCTTTGTCGTTTTTGGTTAGATCAGAGTTGATGGATCAATCACAGGGGAAATTTCCCCTGTGATTTTTAAACAATGTGCCGGCTCAATTTTATCAGGATATTTTAAAGCAGTTTTTTAGACTAAACCGGATATATTGTCTTTTTTTGATAAAGACATCAATTTAACAACTAAATAAACCACTATGGAACGCAGAAACTTTATCAAATACAATTCGCTGGCAGTAGCCGGTGTTCTTTCAAGCTCGGTGTGGAGTGCTGCATGTGCTTCAACAATTTTCGAGAGCAAACGTCCTCCCCTGGATAAACGCAATTTTACGAGTAAAGCAGTCGAGGATATCATTGCCGAAGTTAAAAAAGCGATTTCGAACCCGGAACTGGCCTGGATGTTTGAGAATTGTTTCCCCAATACGCTGGATACAACGGTTGACTTTACAACCGAAAGCGGAAAGCCCGATACGTTTGTCATTACAGGCGATATTCATGCTATGTGGTTGCGTGACTCGACAGCCCAGGTGTGGCCTTACCTGAGCCTGGCAAAAGATGATAAAGACCTTGATCAGCTATTCCTCGGGGTTTTAAACCGTCAGGCCAAATGTATTTTGATTGATCCGTATGCCAACGCGTTTAATAAAGGTGCTACTGGCAGCGAATGGGAATCGGATGATACCGATATGAAACCGGAATTGCACGAGCGGAAATGGGAAATCGATTCACTTTGTTACCCCGTCCGCTTGCTCTATAATTATTGGAAAACCACAGGGAATGACACTTGTTTCTCCGAAGATTGGCATACTGTTTTCCGTTCCATTTTATCAACCTTCAAAAAACAACAACGAAAAGGGGACAAGGGCGATTACCACTTCACCCGCATTACCCACAAACCAACCGATACATTGTGTTGCGGTGGTTACGGAAACCCGGTCAATCCGGTTGGGTTGATTGTTTCGGCTTTCCGTCCGTCTGACGATGCGACCATTTTCCCGTTCCTGATCCCGTCAAATTATTTTGCAGTTACTTCGCTGAATCAGATTGCCGAGATGGCTGCAGATCGCTACAACGATCAGGAACTGGCGAACGAGGCAAAAGAACTGGCTGCTGAAGTTGCTGCTGCCATTGAAAAATACGCGATTGCCGAGCGGCCTGATTTTGGCAAAGTGATTGCTTTTGAGGTGGATGGGTTTGGTAATCGCCTGTTTATGGACGATGCCAACATCCCGAGTTTGCTTGCCCTTCCGTATTTGGGAGCGATGGAAATTGATAATCCGCTCTACCAGAACACCCGCAAACTGGTTTTGAGTGATGCCAACCCGTGGTTTTTCAAAGGAAAAGCCGGCGAAGGGATTGGTGGCCCGCACGTGGGAGCCGAAATGATCTGGCCAATGAGTATCACCATGCGGGCGATGACTTCGACCGATGACGAAGAAATTATCAGCAGCATCCGCACGTTACTGAAAACACATGCCGGAACCGGTTTTATGCACGAAACATTTCATAAAGATGATCCGGAAAACTTCACCCGTACCTGGTTTGCCTGGGCAAATACCTTGTTTGGCGAGCTGATTTTGAAACTGTATCATACAAGACCTGAATTGTTGAAGAAGATTTAATCTTTTGTTTTAAAGAGAAATACAGATGAAATTTTTGAATTTAAAACTAACCGGGGCAATCCTGTTTATGTGCCTGTTTTCTGCTTCCCAATTATGGGCAGGAAAGGTGGTTGAACTGAATGCAAACTGGAAATGTGCGCCTGTAAATCAGGTACGAGGGTCCGGTGAAAAAATATCGCAACCGACATTCAGGTTGGGTAAATGGAAGCCTGCCGTTGTGCCGGGCACTGTACTGACGACGATGTTGGAAAACGGGGAAGTGCCTGACCCGTTTTACGGGATGAATAATGAAAAAATCAAGGATATTTACGAAACCGGACGGGATTATTACACCTACTGGTTTGTCAACGATTTTCAGCAACAGAAGCTGGCAGGGGAGCAGGTCTGGTTAAATTTCCGTGGAGTCAACTATAGTTGCGACGTTTTCTTAAATGGAAAGAAAGTCAACAAAGAGCGTCATTACGGCATGTACCTGCGCCAGGTTTATAACATCACCGATTTGTTGTCGGCTGATGGTAAAAACCGTTTGGCAGTCGTCGTATACCCGGTTGACCCGGTTGGTAACCCGAATGGTGGACAAGGGGGAGATGGGGTGATTGCCCGCAATGTCGCTCACCAATATGTGGCCGGTTGGGACTGGATTCAGCCTATCCGCGACCGCAATACCGGTATCTGGGACAAAGTGACTATTGAAACCACGAAATCCGTCAACCTGCAGAACCCGCATGTGGTGACCCGTGTGCCTGGCGTTCGTTTGCCCGGGAAAACGCAGGAGCCTGCAATTATTGAAACATCAGCAGAACTGGTAAACACCGAGGCAAAACCGGTAACCGGAAAAGTAGTTGTTGAAATTGACGGGAAAACCGTCGAACAGGAAGTAGAATTGCCCGCGAATGCCGTGAAAGAAGTGAGCCTGCCTGACTTGATTTTCGCCAACCCGAAACTATGGTGGCCGAGCGGTTATGGCCTTCAAAACCTGTACACGCTGACCATGAAATTTGTTGTTGACGGACAAGTTTCAGACGAGGAGCAAATTACTGTCGGGATACGCGAAATTCAACGCAAATGGAACGATCACACCCGGAGTATGCAGATTTCTGTAAACGGGCAAAAAATATTTATCAAAGGCGGCAACTGGATTATCTCAGATGCTATGTTGCGTTTTTCGCCTGAACGTTACGATGCCGAGATTCGCTATCATCGCGACATGAACCTGAACCTGATCCGGATTTGGGGTGGCGCCTTGCCGGAACGTCCTGAGTTTTATGATGCCTGCAACAAATACGGTATGCTGGTGCTACAGGACTTCTGGATGTCGGGCGACTGCAACGGTCGTTGGGTCGATCCGAAAAAGAAGGACGACCAATGGACACGGCGTCAATACCCGGACGATCATAACCTGTTTGTCGAGTCTGCCGCCGATATGGTGAAAATGATTCGCAATAACCCGTCGTTGGCCATGTGGTGTGGCGGAAACGAGATTGCCCCGCCAAAGGATATCCTGGATGTTTTGCGCGACTCAGTACTGGCCGGGCTTGACGGCACACGTTGGTTTATTGAGTACTCCAACTCCGACAGCATGTCGTACAACTTTCTGGGCGGAAACGGTGATGGCCCTTACGGCATTCAGCCGGATTCCATCTTCTGGCAGTTTCGTACCTGGCCGTTCAATTCAGAGGTAGGCTCGGTAGGAGTGGGGGATGCTGTGTCACTGCGCCGCTTTCTTCCAAAAGAAAATGAAGTGGTCCCGGTTGAAAAGAAAGGCTCGGAAGCTGTTACCGACGAGGCTTGGACCTATCACAAATACATTGGCTACGGCAACTCAATGGAACCTTACGGCGCTGCCACCGATATGGAGGACTTTGCCCGCAAAGCACAGCTGGTAAATTACAACCAGTACCGGGCATTGATGGAAGGTTTCAGCTCGCACATGTGGGACTGGTATACCGGAAGTATCATCTGGAAAACACAAAATCCGTGGACAGCCTTGCGCGGGCAGATGTACGATTGCTACCTCGATCCAAATGCCTGCCTGTACGGATTGCGTAACGGTAGCGAGCCTTTGCATGTGATGTGCAACCCGGTAAACAAAATGGTGAACGTGGTGAACAATGGTTTTACCGGACAAAACGATTTGATGTTGGTAGCCAAAGCATACGATATGGATGGGAATGAAAAATTCATCACCCAGGTGATTGTGTACATAAATCCATCGAGCGCAAAACCAATCTTGTCGGTTGCGCCTTATCTTGATCAGGTTGGCGGCGATAAGGATGGTTCTTTCCTGTTGTTGCAATTGAAAAACCTGAAACAGGAAGTACTTTCGGAAAACCTGTACTGGTTCCCGAATGCTGAAGGACAATACAGCGGGTTGCAACATATGCCTAAATCGAAATTGCAGGTGTCGGCTAAAAAGGTTGGAAGCAGTAAAGTGGTGGTGACCCTGAAAAACCCCGAAGGTGCGCCGGTGGCGTTCTTCAACCGTTTGGCTGTTGTTGATGCCAAAACCAATGAGCGGGTTTTACCGGTATTTGCCAACGATAATTATGTGTCGCTGGTGCCGGGAAGCGAAAAAACGATTGAGCTGGAATGTCCGCAGTCAAGTGGGCAGAACTGGAAAATCTCGGTAGAAGGCTGGAATTTTGCAAATCAGTATTTCCCGGTCAGGTAAGAACATGTAATTCATGTTGATATAATATTGAGATTATCCAGAAACTCTGAGAAACTCTATTTTTTTTATTCTGTGCAATTCTGTGGTTCAGTTCTTTATCTTTAATCACAGAGTTACACAGAGTATGCCCGAAGGGCCACAGAGTCGAAGCTGGATGATTTTTATCTTTTGGGAAGATATTCTCTTTATTTGCCAATGATCTTTTTAAGATTATAGCGAGTCTGTCTGTTTGGCTTGATAATAACTCAGTACATACCTGATTTCGGCATAAGTATATTGGTCGCCAAGCGCTGCTTTTAACCCGCTTAATGAAGGTGTGTCGCTTTTCGTGATTTGCCGTGTGATGGCCTCTCTTTTGTCTTGCTCAACCAACTTGTTGATGTCAAGCTCACCTTTCCCGACAAAGTGTGCCAGGTGGCCTTCAATGGTGGTTACTGCCAATTGACGTTCCCGGGCAATGTCGGTAATGTTTTTGCCCGATTTGAAAAGGGCGAGACTGGTATGTTTTGTGTCGAGAATTGCTTTTAGCGGTTCTTTTTCTGCGTTTAAAGGCAGCTCCATGCCTGTTTCTTTCCGGTAGGCGATTGTCATCTCCAAAATCTCTTTGCCAAATTGTTGCATTTTCTTTCCGCCCAAACCTTTGATCGACTTTAACTCTGATAAGGTAGCCGGCAGGTCATCCGAAATTTCAACCATCGATTTTTGCGAAATAACCCGGGATAGTGAGATGCCACTTTCTTCTGCTTTTCGGGCACGCCAGGCTTTAATCTTTTTGTAGAAAACTGGGTGTTTGGTTCTATTGGCAATGTCTGACGGTAAGGTTTCGAACCCGGAGAAGTCGATGGCGGCTTTTGCCCTGGTATCCAGGTAATTTTTCATGTTGAAGCCTTCGGTGCAGCTTTTCAGTTGCAGTTTCCTCTGTCGAATCTCGTGATGCAGTTTCTCTAGTGCTTCGTTAAAACTTTTTCTGATGGCTTTATTATCGGTTTCAAAACTTGTGTCTGTCAACGGCTTTTCAAGTTCAGTTTCTGTTTTTTCCAGAAAATATTCGCAAGCTTTCTTTATCCGTTCCTGCAATTTCGGGTTTTGCTCTGCGTCGGTGGCAAGCGGAATTAACTGATTGACCTGATGTTCAAACTTGGAGGCAACATCCACCAATTCCGTTTTCAACGGATCGGACATTTTTTGAAGATAGGACGGGAGGTTTCCCAGTAGCAGGGAACCGTGTTCGTTGCAAAGCTTTTGCAGGTACCGGATTTGCCGCAAAACCGGATTGAAATCAAATAAGTCGGAAAGCAATTGCTTTTGAAAGTTAAGCCGCTCAATTTGCAGTTCTTTCTCGCCGGGTTGGTTTGCCTCTACCTGGTCGGTAAAGGTGATTACCGTCTCGTCATTTTTGATGCTGTCCAGTTCAATGGGGGTGGAGAGGACAAGCCCTTCCAGCGATTTGCAACGGCTAAGTGCCACATAAACCTGTCCGTGCGCAAATGATTGCCGCGCATTGATAATTGCTTTCTCAAACGTGAGCCCCTGGCTTTTGTGAATGGTTATTGCCCAGGCCAGTTTTAGCGGAAATTGTTGAAAGGTGCCAATCACTTGCTCTTCAATTTCCTGTGTGTCGTTATTGAGGGTGTATTTCGCGTTTTGCCATTCTGCCCGTTCAACATGAATAGGTTCAGTGTCGCCCTTACAGGAAACCGTTATCATGTCCTCGTCCAACTTGACAATCGTGCCGATTTTTCCGTTGTAGAAGCGTTTTTCCATTGAGCTGTCGTTTTTCACAAACATCACCTGCGCCCCGGTTTTTAGTACCAGTTCCTGGTCGGTGGGGTACATGTATTCCGGGAAATCCATGTCGATAACCGCTTCATAACTTTGGGGCTGGTTTTTCAGCTCTTTCAGCTTTGCCTGGTTGATATTTTGTGCCTGGTAATTGTGTGTAGTGAGCGTGATGTATCCTTCCTTGTCCGGCGGGTTAAAGTTTGCAATGTAACGCTTGTTGAGCTCGGTCAGGCTGTTAAAATCCAGCTTGTTTTCCCTGATCCGGTTCAGCAGGTCAATAAATTTTCCGTCGCTTTGCCGGTATATCTGCTTTAGTTCAATGCTGGTGAATGAGGACTGACGAAGTGCGCGACTGCTAAAAAAGTAGCATGAGTTGTAATAGCTTTTCAGGATATTCCATTCATCCTCTTTAACTACAGGCGATAACTGTTGTAAATCGCCAATCATGAGTAATTGCACCCCACCGAATGGTTTTTTCCGGTCGCGGAACCGTCTCAAAACTTCGTCAATGGCATCAAGCAAATCGGCCCGAACCATACTGATTTCATCAATTACCAGCAAGTCGAGGCTCCGGATAATATTGATTTTTTCTTTGCTGTACCGTTTTATCGAAGTCGGGGCATTCAGCCCGCCGGGACTGCTGACTGTCATTGAGGGATTTTCCTGCGGCACTTGCGGCCCAAATGAAATCTGGAAAAATGAATGGATGGTGACACCGCCCGCATTGATTGCTGCAACTCCGGTTGGCGCTACAACCACCATTCTTTTGGGTGTCAGCCGTTTTAAATTTCGGAGGAATGTTGTTTTCCCGGTACCGGCTTTTCCTGTCAGGAAAATATTTTTGTTGGTAAAACGTACAAAATCAAATGCAAGTTGAATTTGAGGGTTCTCTGTATTGGTCATGATTGAATTTTGCCTGTTGTGAGTTTTGTGTTCTTGAAGGGGTTAAATTCCTTTTTCTCTAAAGTATGAAAAAATAATTTTTGAGAAGGTATCAAACAAAATATTTTCCCAGGTCGATAGTTTTTGGTTGCTTTGTGCCAAATTCATCATGCTATGTTTGTAATCAATCTGACTTATAAAGTTCCGATAGAAGAGGTTGAACCCCATCTGGAAGCGCATATTGCCTTTTTGAAAGAACAATACGCGCAGGGTGTTTTTCTGGCTTCGGGACGAAAAGTGCCCCGTACCGGAGGCATCATCCTTGCCAGGTGCGAAAGCCGGGAAAAGCTTCGCCTGATTGTGGAACAGGATCCTTTCTACCAACATCAACTGGCCGATATTGACATTGTCGAATTTGTTTCGACAATGGTTGGCGATGGTTTGGATGGCTTGCTTGATTAGACAATCTTTTTCCCGTGGAATTCGTCTGTTGGGATGATGTGGCTGAGTTCGAGCAAGTTGTTTTGGGTTACTTTTCCTGCTGCAACAATGGTGATGCGGCCGTTTGCCTGTTTTATTAGTTGGTTCAGGATTTTGGTGCCCTCGGCGGCAATAGCTTTGGTACCCGATGTCAGTATGCGGTCGGCTCCCAGCCTGATCAGTGTTTCCAGCCCTGCCAGCGGATCGCTCAGTTCGTCAAATGCTTTGTGAAAAGTTACCTGCATTGGCCGTGCCCTTTCAATCAGTTCCTTCGTGTTGGCTTCGTCTATCTGGCCATCGGCAGTCAAAAGGCCAAAAACAACGGCTGGAACACCCAACTGTTTGCAAATGTCAATGTCTGTTTTCATGATTTCCAGTTCTTCTGCTGTGTAGACAAAATCGCCGCCCCTCGGCCTGATCATGACAAACGACGGAATTTCCAGCTTTTCAACACAAATTTTAATTGTTCCATATGAAGGTGTTGTCCCGCCTACAGCCAGGTTTTCGCAAAGTTCAACACGGTTTGCCCCGGCTTTTTGAGCAGCTAAAGCTTCCGCGTAATTTTCAATACATGCTTCTTTTATCATCATTCGTTCTTTTTTACAAAGATAACCGACCATTATTTTAATTTGTCCTTGATGTCGGGTAAAAACAAAAAAACTGCACCTCGCGAGAGATACAGTTTTTCAATATCGTGATATTTTGAATTAGGCTGTATAGCTGTCGATCCCTGCTGTTTCGGCAGAGCGGTCAACTTTTTTGATCAACCCTTGCAATACTTTGCCCGGGCCAATTTCGGTGAATGAGGTAGCGCCGTCTTTCAGCATGTTTTCAACTGTTTGCGTCCATTTTACAGGGGCAGTTAGTTGGGCAATCAGGTTTTCTTTGATGACGGCCGGATCGCTTACAGGTGATGCGTTTACATTCTGGTAAACCGGGCAGATTGGCTGGCTGAATGTTGTTGCTTCAATGGCAGCAGCCAGTTCTTCGCGGGCCGGTTCCATAAGTGGAGAGTGGAAAGCACCGCCAACAACCAGTTTCAACGCACGTTTGGCGCCTTTCTCGGTCAGCAGGGCACATGCCTTGTCAATTCCGGCTTCTGAGCCTGAAATAACCAACTGTCCGGGGCAGTTGTAGTTTGCCGGGACAACCACATCATCAACTGATGCGCAAACTTCTTCCACAACATTATCTGCCAAACCAACAATTGCAGCCATTGTTGATGGCTCCATTTCGCAGGCTTTTTGCATGGCCAGCGCACGTTGAGAAACGAGTTTCAACCCGTCTTCAAAAGTTAAAGTACCGTTGGCAACCAAGGCCGAGAATTCACCCAAAGAGTGACCTGCAACCATTTCCGGCTGGAAATTTTCAAGGGTTTTTGCCAAAAGTACTGAGTGAAGGAAAATAGCAGGTTGGGTAACCTTGGTTTGTTTCAGGTCGTCAACTGTTCCTTCGAACATGATTTCTGTAATGTTGAAGCCTAGGATTTCGTTGGCTTTATCGAATAATTCTTTTGCCAGGGGCGAGTTTTCGTAAAGGTCTTTTCCCATGCCAGGGAATTGTGCTCCCTGTCCGGGGAATACATATGCTTTCATAATGAAATGATTAAGTTTTTTCAGGCGACAAAGATAAATGATTTTCAATAAGAGGGTAGGGATGTTAAATCAGATTGACCTTTTTCTTCAACATTTTAATCGTTTGTCTCGACTAATAGACTTCAATGTTTCAAATTCCAGTTTTTTAATCGCAGAGCCGCAGAGATGAGAGGGGGAGATGTTGAGAAGAAGAGAAGGGGAGAAAATGATATGGTGAGAAGGTAACAGTTACAACAAAGCTCCATATTTCAGGATAACCAGATAACCTGATAACCCGACAACCTGACAATAATGTTTCTTTCAAACTCCAGGTTTTGGATTTTGATTTTTGGAATTTGGGATTTAGGCTTTGTGATTTGATCAGACCTCCTACCTGTAAAAAGTTGCCTCGTACGTTTTTGTATTGCCCTTCGTGTCGCTTACAACCAGTTTGAGTTGGTGCTTTTTGTTGAATTCCATTCGGCCTGCATCGAATTTGTATTCCAGTAGGCGGTTTTTTGCATCGTATTCAAACAAAACCCATTTACCGTCAATCTCGCCGCGGTATTCACCAATGCCCGAAAATCCATCGGATATTTTGAAACTGATTTTTGTCCGGTCGGTAATGGTATTCCGGTTTTGAATATTGATTGGGACAATTGATGGGGGAATGGTGTCGATAGCAATCGCAAAACTGCCCAGTTGGCGAACTCTGGCCTCAACCCAGCCATGGCTGTAATTACCACCCAAAGCCCATTTTTTACCTGTCTTTTCGTCGATGGCTGCAAGCAGGGCTTTATCTTCAAGCTCTTCGGGGAGATTGACTGCTTTTACTTTCAGGTTATAAAACTGGTGGACAGGGGTCTCGGAATTTTGCAATTTGTAAATCGGCGAATAATAAAGGTTGTTGGAAGACCTTTCCTTGTAATCGAGAATAAAATCAGAATAGAACGTGCCTGTTTTAAAGCTGGCTTCAAGCCCATCTTTTTCAATCTCAGCCGGTTTGTTGTAGTACATTGGGATTCCATCCTTTTCAGGCCGCTTTACATCAATTTTCTTTGAAATGACATTAAATTCCAGCTTGCTGCTGTTGCCTTTTACATCCCTTACTTCGTAGCTTATTGTATGGGTTTTCCCATCGTCCAGCCTGCTGATTCCCCGATTTTGTAAGACCGGATAGTTGTGCAGGTAATTTCCGGGTTCAACCCAGTTTTTCTGTATCCGGCGACTGTATTTCTGGAATTGGCTGTAATCAATGTGGCTGTTCAGGTAACGGGTTTCATCAAAACTCAGCTCGTTGGCCCGGAATGAAAAAACGGGTTCATCATCAACCGAGAGGTTTATTTCGTAAACCCCGCATTTGCTCCAGCTGCCATCCAGGTAATCGAGGGTTTGAAGCCCGAACCCGATATCGCCGTAAACCAACAGTGTCGGGTTATTCTTTAAGTGAAAGGCCCCGTTGTAATAAACCGTTTCAATTCGCTGGGCATAAGTTTTTCCCGAAACATGTGAATCGTTGGAAAGGGGGTACAGAACAGCCGATAAAATTTTAGGTGAAGTGTTATCTTGTACATTAAAGTTGTACAGCAGCGGGTTTACAGGGTGCTGGTTGGCTGTTTCGCGTATCTCGAAATGCAGATGAGGGCCGCCGGAACTGCCACTGTTGCCGCTGTAAGCAATCAACTCTTCTTTTTTTACCTTGAACATTCCCTTGGGGACCGGAATATCAATTGAAAATGATTCTTTATCGTATTGAACCGAGCGGGCATATTTCTGAAGGTCGTCTCTTAGTTTTAACAAGTGGCCGTAAACGGTGGTTGTCCCGTTAGGGTGGTCAATGTATAACGCCAACCCGAACCCAAACGGTGAAATATTGATCCGGGAAATCTCTCCGTCAGCAGCGGCATACACCTGCAGTCCTGTTCTTCCTTCTGTTTTGATGTCAATACCGGAATGGAAGTGGTTTGTTCGAAGCTCACCAAAGTTCCCTGCCAGTTGCATCGGGATTTTGAGTGGGGCCGAAAAGTAATCGGGGTTGGCAACAGGAGTAAATGCTGTTGTAAAAAATATTGTAAGAAGGGGTAGAATCCGGTTTTTCATGGCAATTCAATGTATTCCAGTTTCATGGGAACAACTATTCGCTGACAAGATTTGTTCAATGCTTGAAGCGATTCAACAAATAAAGCTATCTTAGCGTTAACAATTGGGCAAAAATATTAATTTTGTCCAAGAAAGCATGCAGTAATGACCGAGCAAGATCAAATTTTACTGGACGATTTCAAGGCAAAACTCAGGTTGTTGATTAAAAGATACGACCAGCTGAAACAGGACAAACAACAGCTTTTGGAAAAAATCAACCTGTTGGAAAATGAGCTGTCTGAGTTGAAAAGTGAAAATGACCGCTTGGTTAAAAAGTATGACGATCTAAAGATTGCAAAGGTTTTATCGGCCGATGATGATGAAAAACAGCTGGTAAAACAACGCATCAATAAAATAGTGCGGGAAATTGATAAGTGTATAGCTCAGTTAAATGTGTAGCTAATACATCGTATAATGGCAGACGAGCTTTCAATAAATATTAACATCAACGGGCGGATTTATCCGTTGAAGATTGACCGGAGGAAAGAGGAGAGGATTCGGAAAGCTGCAAAAATGATTAATGATATCGTTCTGGAATACAAAAAGAAGTACGTTAACCAGGATTCGCAGGACTTTCTGGCCATGACGGCGTTTCAGTTTGTATTGAAAAATCTGGAAATGGAAGATCAGGCAGATGAATCTCCAATTATTGAAGAGATTAAGTTGCTTGATGAACAGTTGAGCGAGTATTTGTCATTGAACGAATAAGAATAAGATATATATCGTGACCCGCTTTTGATTCAGTACCGGTGTTTAGCCTGTACCGAGTTGGAATGCGGGCATTTTTATTAATAATAAGTAACACTAACACTAAGATGGAAATAATATTATACGTGGTATCGGGGTTTCTTGGTGGTGGAGCAATTTCCTATTTTTTATGGGACAAGGCCATCACAGGAAAGAAAAAGAAGATCATCGGAGAGGCAGAGGCAGAAGGAGAGGTGATCAAAAAGGACAAAATACTTCAGGCGAAAGAAAAATTTCTTCAACTGAAAGCTGAGCATGAAAAGTACATCAATGAAAAAAACAACAAAATTGGTGCACTGGAGAACAAGATCAAACAAAAAGAAACGGCATTTCTTCAACGGAAAGAAGAGTTTCATCGGAAACTGAAAGATTTTGAAACTGAAAAGAAAGACGTTGATGTTATTCGTGAGAACCTGACCCTGCAAATGGGTATGATCCAGCAAAAAGAAGATGAGCTGGAACGTATGCACAAGCAGCAGGTTGAACAGTTGGAAGCCATTTCCGGCTTGTCAGCCGAAGAGGCCAAGGCACAATTGGTGGAGTCGTTGAAAAATGAAGCAAAAACCGAAGCCATGTCTTACATCAATGAGATCATGGAAGAGGCGAAGCTGACTGCCAATAAAGAGGCCAAAAAGGTGGTTGTGAAAACCATTCAGCGTGTGGCTACCGAAACGGCTATAGAAAACGCCGTTACCATTTTCCACATTGAAAGCGATGAAATTAAAGGGCGCATCATTGGTCGCGAAGGGCGTAATATTCGTGCGCTGGAAGCTGCTACTGGCGTTGAGATCATTGTTGATGATACACCGGAAGCAATTGTGCTTTCAGGTTTTGACCCGGTCCGCCGCGAAATTGCCCGTCTGGCCTTGCACCAGTTGGTAACCGATGGCCGTATTCACCCTGCCCGTATCGAAGAAGTTGTGGGCAAAGTGAAAAAGCAGGTTGAAGAAGAAGTGATCGAAACCGGTAAACGTACAGCCATTGATTTGGGGGTACACGGTTTGCACCCTGAACTGATCCGGATGATTGGTAAAATGAAATATCGTTCATCCTACGGACAAAACCTGTTGCAACACTCACGTGAAGTTGCCAACTTGTGTGCGATCATGGCGTCGGAACTTGGCCTGAACCCTAAATGGGCCAAACGTGCAGGTTTGCTCCACGATATTGGTAAAGTGCCCGATGACGAGCCGGAATTGCCACACGCAGTTCTCGGTATGAAACTGGCCGAAAAATTCAAAGAAAAACCAGAGATTTGCAACGCAATTGGTGCACACCACGATGAAGTGGAAATGCAAAGCCTTTTGGCTCCAATCGTTCAGGTTTGCGACGCCATTTCAGGTGCCCGTCCGGGAGCTCGCCGCGAGGTGGTTGAATCGTATATCAAACGTTTGAAAGCGCTTGAAGACCTGGCCCTTTCTTACCCGGGTGTGTTGAAGACTTACGCCATTCAAGCCGGTCGTGAGTTGCGTGTGATTGTTGGAAGCGATAAGATTTCGGACAAAGACACCGAACAACTGTCATACGATATTGCGAAACATATCCAGGATGAGATGACTTATCCGGGACAAATTAAGATTACCGTTATTCGCGAATTGAGAGCGGTTAATTACGCAAAATAACGTTCAAACCAAGTTATATGCGAGAAAGGCTTTCCGGAAACGGGAGGCCTTTTTTTGTTAGTTGGTTTCATTATAAAACCTTTATTTTTGTTGTCAATCCTCATTAATGAATAAATGATCAATCAGCTATAATTTTTTCGTTATGACTAAACCAAATACCAAAACTCTTTTCTTGCTGCTCATAGCTTACACAATTTTTCTCTTTTCAGCTTTTCATGTTGAGGCTCAAAATAAAGACGAGAAAAAAAATCAACCTTCAGAATTGACCATTAATCTTTTGTCACATGCCGACCAGGTCATTTTGAATGGTTACCTGTCAGCTACTTCGTTGGATGAGGCTGTTTTGAAAAATGAAAGTTTTCAGTTTACTGAAATTGCCCAAAAACAGCCCTGTTTCGGTTGGATTGTCAATTCCAATCAAAATAACACGGTGCAGGTAGCTTATCAGGTTTTAGTAGCCTCATCAATGGAAAATTGTAAAAATAATGATGGTGATATGTGGGATTCGGGTAAAGTGGAAAGTGATGAATCGGTGAACATTTCCTATCAAGGGAAGGAACTTCAACCAAACTTGGTTTATTTCTGGAAGGTAAAAACCTGGGATAACCATGGGGTGGAATCGGATTGGTCGGCAGTTGCTGAATTTAAAACAGCCAATGAATTGGTCGATTATGCCACGGCGGGATATCCGCTTCAAAAGCAGGATGAATATCCGGTAGAAATACATCAACTATCGGGTGAAATATCATTTATTGATTTTGGTAAAGATGGGTTTGGGCGGTTGCGTGTTACACTTTTCGGGAAAACTGGCGGGGACAGCATTAAAATAAACATGGGCGAAGCGGTGAAAAATGGTCGCGTCGACCCGAATCCCGGAGGTACAATTCGTTATTCATCGTACAAACTGGGGCTAAAAGGCGGATGGAATACCTATGTGGTGGATGTCAGGCCGGACAAGCGAAATACTGGTTCACGGGCAATCCATATCCCCGAATACATTGGTGATGTTACCCCGTTCCGTTACTGCGAAATAGAAGGTTACGACGGAACATTGGAAAAACACCAGGTTGTCCGCGAAACTGTTTTCTATCCGTTTGACGAAACTGAGTCGCATTTCTTCAGTTCTGATACTATTCTGAACCAGGTTTGGGATTTGTGCAAGTATTCGATGAAAGCAACTTCGTTTGCCGGCATTTTTGTTGATGGAGACCGGGAACGTATTCCTTACGAAGCCGATGCTCTGATCAATCAACTCGGCTATTACAGCGTTGCACGCGATTACAGTATTGCACGGAAATCGCACGAGTACCTCATTCATCATGCTACCTGGCCAACCGAGTGGATTTTGCAATCTGTTATGATGGCGTGGAATGATTATTTGTACACCGGGAACAAGGAATCATTGGAACAATTTTGTACCGATCTGAAGGCTAAAACCCTTGTTTCCCTCGCAGATGAGCAAGGTTTTATCAGTACCCGAACAGGGAAAGTAACAGCGGAGGTTTTGGCTTCAATTCATTTGAATGACAACCTGCGTGATATTGTTGATTGGCCTCACACCGGAATTCTTGGTTTGGGTAAAAACGAAGCGGGCGAAACTGATGGTTTTGTTTTTCAGGACATCAATACGGTGGTGAATGCCTATCATTATTTTGCCTTGAAGGTGATGGGGACTATTGCCGATCAGTTGGGAGAAACGGAGGAAGGCGATTATTTCAGGGCACAAGCTTCCCGGTTGAAGAAAGCTTTTAACTCAAAACTGATCGACAAAAAACGCAAGATTTATGTTGATGGCATCAGTACTGATCATGCCTCTTTGCATGCCAACATGTTTCCGTTGGCGTTTGGTTTGGCGCCTGAAAAGAATGTGCCTGCAATCAACGGGTTTATCCGCTCGCGGGGAATGGCTTGCAGTGTTTACGG
>JBNKTK010000062.1:0-20636 GCA_050298035.1 Mangrovibacterium sp.
TCGCTTTAAATTCTTCTGATTCCATAATTCTGTCCTACAAAATTAATACTTGTAGACAGAGTTCTGTTTACAGCCTCAAATAAAAAAGGAAGCGATTTGCTTCCTTTTCTTTTTAGTCTGTATCTTTCGTAGATCGTCCTACAATAATTAGCTGTTTAAATCATCAAATTCAACACTGGTATAATCTTTCGCTGTAATTTCTTCCGCAACTTCATCAAGTTCCTCATTCAGTTCCATCTCCTCTTCCGAATCCTGATAAACTTCATCAGAAACAGGCTGATTGCCCAAAATAAAATCAACAACCTCGTTTAAACCTTCACTGAATTTCTCAAAATCTTCTTTATACAAAAAGATTTTGTGCTTCTCAAAGTGAAACTTACCATCCTGATCAAAACGTTTTTTACTTTCGGTGATCGTTAAGTAGTACTCATCTTTACGGGTTGATTTCACATCGAAGAAATAAGTTCTTTTCCCTGCCCGAACTGCTTTAGAAAAAATTTCTTGCCGAAATTTGCTATCAATTTCTTCATTCAATTCATCGTTCTTATCAAAGCCTTCCATCTTGCGTATTTTAGGTTATTTTCATAGTTAGCTCATCAAAAATAAACAATTATTATGAGATTTATTAAAACCTGTTAACAAACAGTTAAACAGAAAAAATATAAACAAATGATCATTAATAGCTTCCCTGATAATATTTCAAAGCTTCGGGCATATATTTTTCCAACGCGGCAATTCGATTTTCATCTACAGGGTGAGTACTGAGAAACTCCGGCTGGCTGGAGCCTTTATTATCAGACATACGTTTCCAGAATGCAACTGCCGAACGGGGATCATAACCGGCCATTGCCATGAATATCAACCCCATGTGATCAGCTTCATATTCGTGTTTCCTGGAAAATGGCAACATCACCCCAACCTGAGATCCGATTCCGTATGCCGCGGAGAATATTGCTTTAGTTTGCTCCGGTTTTTCTTTTACCGCCTCCGATAAAGCCATACCTCCCATTTCCACAAGCATGCTTTGACTCATCCGTTCATTTCCGTGACGGGCAACTGCATGGGCAATTTCATGCCCCATTACCACTGCAATCCCCGCATCATTCTGAGTCATAGGCAAAATACCGCTATAAAAGACAACTTTTCCCCCTGGCATACACCAGGCATTTGGCACATCACTTTCAACCAGGTTAAATTCCCACTTAAAATTCTCAATATAACTTTCAAATCCATTATCTTTCAGATACTTTTCAACAGCCACCGATACTTTTGCCCCTACCCTTTTTATCATATCGCTTTGTTCCTTGTTTGCCGAAAGTTTCTTTTCTTTCAAAAATTCATCATAAGAACTCAAGCTCATTTCGACCATACTTGATTCGGGTAAAAGATTTAGCTGGCTTCGCCCTGTTAAAGGAACAGTACTGCAAGATTCAGCAACTAATAACCCACCAATCAGAACTCCCGCTATCAATTTTGATTTAATCATCGTTGTTTTCATGTGTGAAAATTTTTGTTTTCTAAAATAAACAAATGAAAATAAAAAAAGGTGACTTTCTCAAGTCACCTTTCAAATTTATTATTTTCAATTTACTTGTAAATTTCGTGCTTGGCAGCCAGCAGGGTATTTTTCAATAATGCGACCCGGGTCATTGGGCCAACTCCACCGGGAACAGGTGTGATAAAAGAACACTTCCCGGCAACTTCATCAAATGCCACATCGCCTTTCAATTTCCAGCCCGACTTTGTTTGATCTGATTGAACCCGTGTTGTACCAACGTCAATTACAACAGCGCCTTCTTTTACCATATCGGCCTTAACGAATTCAGGAGAACCAATAGCCGCAATCAAAATATCAGCCTTGGCACAAAGCTCCTTCAGGTTTTTAGACCGACTGTGGGCCACTGTCACCGTCGCATTCATTTGTTTCTGAGACATCAGTACGCTCATCGGACGTCCAACAATATTGCTACGACCAATTATAACGCAATCCTTGCCCGAGGTCTCAATACCGTGACGCTTGATCAGTTCGACAATTCCATCCGGAGTAGCCGATACAAAACACGGCAACCCTATAACCATACGCCCAACGTTGATCGGGTGAAAACCATCAACGTCTTTCTTCGGATCGATTGCTTCAATGATTTTTTGTTCGGAAATATGCTTTGGAAGAGGCAGCTGAACAATAAACCCATCAACATCTGCATCGTTATTGAGTTCTTCAACCTTTGCCAAAAGTTCAGCTTCAGTCACATCATCTTCATAACGCACAAGGCTTGATTTAAAGCCAACTTCCTCGCAGTCTTTGATTTTATATGCCACATAAGTTTCACTTCCACCATCGTGACCTACAAGGATTGCAGCAAGATGAGGCACTTTACCTCCCTGCGCTTTGATTTTTGCAACTTCCTCAGCAATCTCAGCTTTTATCTCAGCTGCTGTTTTTTTTCCGTCAATTAATTTCATTGTTATCTTTTTCTCAGATTATCTTCTCATATTCCCCATCATCCGGCTCATATTTTTGCCTTGAGAAACCATACGCATCATTTTCCGGGTTTCGTCAAACTGTTTAATTAACCGATTGACTTCCTGAATATTTGTACCGGAACCTTCAGCAATACGTTTCCTGCGTGTTCCATTAAGAATTGCCGGATCTTCCCGTTCAGCAGGGGTCATGGAATGAATGATTGCCTCAATGTGTTTAAAGGCATCATCATCAATATCGATATTTTTTAATGCTTTTCCCATGCCCGGAATCATCGATGCCAGATCCTTCAGGTTACCCATCTTTTTTATCTGTTGAATCTGGGAAAGGAAATCATTAAAACTGAATTGGTTTTTAGCAAGTTTTTTCTGCAGCTGACGGGCCTGTTCTGCATCAAATTGCTCCTGGGCCTTCTCAACCAACGAAACAATATCCCCCATCCCGAGAATACGGTCAGCCATTCGCGAGGGGTGGAACACGTCAAGGGCATCCAGCTTTTCGCCGGTACCGACAAACTTAATTGGTTTGTTGACAACGGATCGGATTGACAAGGCTGCACCACCACGGGTATCCCCATCAAGTTTAGTAAGGACAACACCATCAAAATCAAGCCTATCGTTAAATTCCTTGGCCGTATTCACGGCATCCTGACCAGTCATCGAGTCAACAACAAAGAGAATTTCGTGAGGCGAAACAGCATCTTTAACAGCTGCTATTTCATTCATCATCTCTTCGTCAATAGCCAACCGACCTGCGGTATCGACAATCACCAGGTTGTGACCGTGTTCCTTGGCATATTTAATTGCCGACTTCGCAATTTTAACAGGTTCTTTGCTTCCTTCCTCAGTATAAACCGGAACATTTATTTGTTCTCCCAAAACCTTCAACTGGTCAATCGCAGCCGGACGATAAACGTCGCCTGCAACCAATAACGGATTTTTGGATTTTTTCGATTTCAAGAACTTGGCAAGTTTGCCGGAGAAAGTTGTTTTACCTGACCCCTGCAAGCCGGCAATCAGGATCACAGTAGGATTCCCCTGCAAATTAATATCAACAGATTGGCCTCCCATTAAGCTGGCAAGCTCATCATGCACAATTTTCACCATCATCTCACCAGGCTTCACTGCATTCAATACATCTTGCCCAAGTGCTTTTTCTTTTACTGTTTCGGTGAATGATTTGGCAATTTTATAGTTAACGTCAGCATCAAGCAATGCCCGTCTGACCTCTTTTAATGTTTCTGCAACATTGATCTCAGTAATTCTTCCCTGCCCTTTCAGCAGTTTAAATGACCGTTCTAATTTCTCATTAAGATTTTCAAACATAGTCGAAGTGAAATTGAATTTTATAAAGCTTGGCAAAAATACAAAAATAAAATGAAGGGGAATTTTTAAAAATCACGAAAAAAATGACTTTCTGAGGGTAACCTTTATAAAAAAATCAGAATTAAAGGGTAAAGATTTCGTTGTTAATCGAGATGGAGGGGATAGTTTATGGCAAAGGGATTTTCAGAATATTACGGTTTACTTTTCAGATGTCCAATGAATATTGAAGCTGAAAACTGTGCATTCAAAGAAGTCCGAAAACTAAATATCCCTGCAAGAATCCAGTTTATGAATAAATTATCACGGGACGAGCATTCAGCTTTAATTTCCAAACACAAAAGATGTCTGTCCCGAAGAGAAAATAAAGTCCCTTTTTCACGAATCGCAATTTTGTAGAATCTTTGGGGGTCATTCGACCCCCATTTCTTTTTTATAATTTTTACATCCGCTCAGGAACATTAATCCCCAGTAAGCCCATACCACTTTTCACAATTTTGGCAACAGTTGAAGACAACATCAAGCGAAGGCTTCTGACAGTTTCATTACTTTCAGCAAGGATGGAATGGTCATGATAAAACTGGTTATATTCTTTCACCAGATTATACACATAATTTGCAATAACTGCAGGACTATAAGCATCAGCAGCCTCTTTTATAATTGAAGGATAAAGCGAAATTGTTTTAATCAGCTCCTGCTCCTTTTCTGAGATAACCAGATTGTTTGTATTTGAAATAACCTGCTCCAGGGCTTTTTCCTCTGCTTTTCTCAAAACTGAACGAATACGCGCATAAGTATACTGAATAAAAGGTCCGGTATTACCATTAAAATCAATTGATTCTTCAGGATTAAACATCATATTCTTCTTCGGGTCAACTTTAAGGATGAAATATTTCAAAGCTCCCAAAGCAATAGTTTTATAAGTTTCTGCAGCTTCTTCTTCGGTATAACCTTCAAGTTTTCCAAGTTCTTCTGAAGTTTTACGGGCAACCTCAACCATTTCAGCAATTAAATCGTCAGCATCAACCACTGTACCTTCCCTTGATTTCATTTTTCCATGAGGAAGCTCAACCATTCCGTACGAAAAGTGGTGCAAATCTTTTCCCCATTCAAAGCCAAGTTTATCCAACAGGATCGAGAGAACCTGAAAGTGATAATTTTGCTCGTTCCCAACCACATAAACCATTTTATCGATCTTGTAATCGTTGAAGCGAAGTTTGGCAGTACCAATATCCTGGGTCATATAGACTGAAGTACCATCGTTCCTTAACAGGATTTTTTCATCCAGTCCATCTTCAGTTAAATCAGCCCAAACAGAATTATCTTCTTTTTGAATAAAGATGCCTTTTTCAAGCCCGTTCAGAACCTCATCTTTCCCAACAAGGTAGGTATCTGACTCGTAGTAAATTTTATCGAAATCAACACCTAATTCCTTATAGGTAACGTCAAACCCGTCATATACCCATTGGTTCATCGTCGACCAAAGCTCAATCGTCTCCGGATCTTTAGCTTCCCATTTCCTCAAAAGTTCACGGGCTGCAGCAATTGAAGGTGCATTTTGTTCAGCTTCCTCCTTCGACATCCCTTTCTCCATCAGCTCCTTGATTTCCTGACGGTAATGCTTATCAAACAACACATAAAAATCACCCACCAAGTGGTCACCTTTGATTCCGGTGCTTTCAGGAGTTTTTCCTTCACCCCATTTTTGCCAGGCATACATTGATTTACAAATATGTATTCCCCGGTCATTCACAATATTTGTTTTTACAACTTTCTTCCCATTTGCCTTTAACAATTCGCCCAGTGAAAAACCAAGCAAATTATTTCGTATATGCCCCAAGTGAAGAGGTTTATTTGTGTTTGGAGAAGAATACTCAATCATTACCAACGGAGATTCAGCGGTTTCATCTAAAAATCCAAATGTTTCGTCTTCCGAAGCCTTGACCAACTGATCGATCCAATACTCAGAAGAAATGGATAGATTCAAAAATCCTTTAATGACATAATATTCTGATATTTCAGCAACATTCGTTTTAAGGAACTGGCCTAAATCCGCTGCTGTTTGCTCTGGTGATTTTCTGGAAAAACGCAAAAACGGAAAAACAACAACCGTTAAGTCACCATCGACATCTTTACGTGTATTTTGTAACTGGACAGATTCTTCATCAATCTGCTGCCCGTAAAGTTCAGAAATTGCTGTAGTAATTTTCTCTTTAATAATTTGTTCGATAGACATATCTATTGTGTTTTTTAAGGAGTCGCAAAGATAATAGATTCTGCCTTAAAACACTTTGATCACAAGACCAAAAAAAAGCCCCGCTAAATGCGGGGCCTATCTTTATACAGTTCAAATGTCTATTCTTTTTTATACAGCTCAAGTTCAACCCTCCGGTTTTTCTGAAGTTTATCGACACTTCCTCCTTTTTCAGCAGGTTTTGATTCTCCAAATCCTTTAACTTCCATAATACGCTCTGCTGCGATTCCGTGGTTAACCAGATAATCCTGGACTGATTTTGCCCTCTTTTCGGAAAGAGTCATATTGTATTCTTCAGATGCTCTTTCATCAGCATGTCCATAAATCTTTACAAAATAGTTACTGTTATCATTCAGTACCTTAATCAGTTTCCCTAATTTCTTAATAGTATTTGAAGAGAGTGACGACTTGTCGGTATAGAAATAAAGCGGTTCAATACCTTCATCTACTTTTGAGAAAGTTTCTTTCTTTGGACATCCCTTATCTTCTATTGTTCCGGGTTCATCAGGACATTCGTCTTCCTCATCAACAATGCCATCTCCATCGCGATCGAGTGGGCAACCTTTTTCATCAACTTTGTAACCTTTAGGTGTATCAGGACACTCATCTTTACTATCAATAACACCGTCCTCATCTGAATCTGGACAACCATCAAATTTTTTCAAACCTGCAACATCCGGACATTTGTCATCTTTATCGGCAATTCCATCCCCATCTTTATCCGGGCAACCATTTAGCAATTCACTTCCAGCCTCATCAGGGCAATCATCTTTGTAATCTGCAATTCCATCGCCATCACGGTCAACTGGACAACCTTTTTCGTCGACAGTTACTCCTGCAGGTGTATCCGGACACTCATCTTTCTTATCAGGAACACCGTCCAAGTCAGAATCCTTCGCTTTACCAAAGCAGATTTCTATTCCACCGACTCCTTTTATGAAACTCTCAGGATATGTTCCTTCATCTTCGGCTTTTGACTTACCAATGCCATCAATATAGCCGCCTTCAACGAATAACGAGACACTCTCACTTAGAGGGAATTTAAACCCTAAACCTGCATCAAAAGTTAAGACACCTATTTCATTATCTAACAAATACCCGGGGCCACCAAAAACATAAGGGCGAACTGAGGCCTCTTCACTTAAGATATAATTGTTATTTAACTTATATCTCATGTTTAGAAATGTGCCACTAAAATCGAGATCGTAGTCATTTTTTGAATTAAACATCCCAAGATTTTGGTTCAACATCAGATCAAAGGAAGGACTTATATACCTGCTTAAATAAAGCTCAGGAATAAACCCTGTTCCCTTAAGCGTGTTTCCATGATACAAACCTGCACCTAAACCAACGGCCCATTTTTTGTCGGCGGTTTGGGCTTGCATAATAATTCCTGACAACAAAAAAATGAAAAGTAAAAGTAGTTTTTTCATAATGGTAGGATTTTTTATTTTGAACAAATTAATACTTTTTTTTCTATCAATAAATCATTCTTGCGGCTTAATTTCAAATTTCTTAATATTATTGTTATACAGAACTTTTTTTTGAGAAGCAATCCAGGCACTTCAAACAAAATGATTACGTTTAGGTTTTCAAATAATAAAACTTTTCTATTGTGTTTTGCATTATTGATATTGAAACAACGGGACAAAGTGCTCAGGAAGGGAAGATTACTGAAATTGCCATTCTGAAACACAATGGAACAAACATCGTTGATTCATTTACGACTTTGATAAATCCAGAATGCCGTATCCCCTATTTCATTACTGAACTAACCGGGATAGACAACCAAATGGTAATGAATGCCCCTAAGTTTTACGAAGTAGCCAAACGGGTTGTAGAAATCACAAGTGGATGTACTTTTGTTGCACACAACGTTTCTTTCGACTACCGATTTATCCGTGAAGAATTTAAAAGACTGGGCTATGACTACAAACGAAAAACGATGTGCACGGTTAAACTAAGCAGGAAATTTCTTCCGGGACACAGGTCGTATTCTTTAGGTAATATTTGCAGTGATTTGAGTATTGTTATTGACGGGCGCCACAGGGCGTACGGCGATGCTTTTGCGACTGTCAAATTGTTTGAAATGATACTGGAGCAACAAAGCAAATCAATGCTGTCAGGTAATTCAGTCCAACAAAAGCTCTTTTAAACAAAAAAGCCATGCAAACGCATGACTTTTTATTTGTGTATTTTTTTGAGTTTCAATTGCATAATGGAACTTACCATTCGAAAATAATCATATTTGTGGTTTGATAATGATTATTTGCTCATGGACATTTCAACTTCTATTCCTCTTTCGGTTCTTCAGTTGGTTCTTCTTCATTAACATTAAGAAGTTCTTTCTCCAACAACAAGTTGTACCACTGTAACACCTTCTTCATATCGGAGGTATACACCCGATCCTGGTCATATTCGGGCAAGATTTCTTTAAAATACTCTTTCAATCCGTTACCTTCTTTTTTGGCAACTTCTCCCCCGTTTTCCTTTTCATAGATACTCCTGAGAACTTCTTTGAGGGCTACTTCACCGGTTTGAGTGAAAATAGCGATATCTTCAAGAGAACTAACTTTTGACGTAGAATAGGCGGGCATTCTCTTCCCGTTTATTAATGACTCAACAATAATACTGTTCTTCGCTTCGGCAACTAACTTAAATAATCCTGGTTGCCCTGAGATTGCTAATATTCCTTTCAACATAGTGCTATTCGTTATTTACGATCGCGAAGATAATATTTTCCTGAAGTATAAAAAAGGCTTCCGAAAAACGGAAGCCCTTTCATTATTTACTAAGATTTAAGTGATATTTTAAGCCAAAACTAAGCCATCGACCGGGTTGCTTGACATTACCCAAATCAACATACTCTTTATCAAACAAATTATTGACCGCAAAGTAAATTTGTGCATACTCTGATTTATAATAAACCTTAATATCAGTCAACCAGAAAGGAGCATAGTCGCTTTCACTGACATAAACTTTATCCTCGAATTTTGAATAGCTGCCATTTCGATCCTGGAAGCGAAGTTTCCACGACGCATAAATATTATTCAATATTGAATGCTCCAGATTAATTACCAGCTTATGCCTGAGGTTATCCAGCACGTAATTCGACAGGTAATTACTTTCCCCCTTATTCAAGTCGTTGTAGGCATAATTAACGCCTAATTTATGGATGAAAAGTTTTTTGCCAAAAGCCTTGTTCAAATCCAGCTCAGCAGCGAATTCAGCTCCATTTGATTTGATTTCAGTCAGGTTCCGGGTTTCCCAAAGATAATCTTCACTTTCCCGTACCCAATCAATCAAATCCTTACCAACACGATGATAAACTGCCAATTGGGAATATAAATAGTGATTCCGGTATTTGAAACCTCCTTCAACCGTGGTTGATTGTTCAGGTTTCAGATCAGGATTCCCCTTATTTGTAGGGCCATTGTAATACAGATCGGTAAACGTTGGCATCCTCAACGATTTATTCAACGAGGCATATGATTTTAAGTTATCAGATATTTCATAACTCAAATCAATCCCCGGATAAATGTTCCATGCAAAATTGAGATCAGATATCCAGTTTGCCATTGCTCCTGCCGATGCAGTAAACCGGTTCAAATAGAATGTATGTTCCGCAAAGTAGGAAACAGTAGTTCTCGAATGTGATTTTGTAAATGTCTGTCCCTTTTCTCCGGGAACATCGATTGGCTCATTTAATGCTTCGCCCAATACATTGCTCCATATATTTTCTGACCTAAACTCAGCGCCAATAGCAGTTTTTCCCAAGCTGCTGCTAAACCAACTGTTCAGGTTCATTCCCAGAACATCCGTCATGTGATAATTATGACCAGCATACCAACTGGCAGGATTGTCCCGGAACAGTTCAAACCGATCCTGGTGGCGTCGCCAATACAATGCCGGGGTAAAGTGCAGTTTTCTGCCGGTATTCATTTTTACAGAAGCAAAAGTCGTTTTTGTTTGCTCAAATTGGTTTGGATACTTGGGAGTATAAAAGCTATTTGCCCCAAATGCCTTATTGGAGTGGCCAATTTGAACATCGAACCGACCTGGTTCCGTTTTAAGAGTTCCCTGATAAAACAAATTGTACGTTTCAAAATCGGTATTATTAAAATCGATATTTTTAATGTATCCGGCAGAAGATGTGTTACTAAAAGCCAAAAAGCTATTAAAATTCCCCTGAGTAACATTACCCGAAACATTAATATCACGCAATTGATGTTCCCCAAAAGAAACATCCAGATCAAACAAATTTGCATCTTCAGCCTCAGTAACAATGTTTATTGCACCCGAAAAAGCATTGGGACCATATACCCTGGCAGATGGACCTTGAAGGATTTCGATACGTTTGATGTTTTTTAAACTTACCGGTAAATTGAGGTTGTGATGACCGGTTTGCGGATCGGAAAGATTAATTCCGTTGAGAAGAATGAGGGTTTGATCGAATGAGCCTCCCCTGACAGATATGTCAGCCTGAATCCCGTAGGTACCTCGTTGCCGAATATCGACACCTAAAGCATACTCAAGGAGGTCTTGGATACTACCGGCCGGAGCCGCTTCAATTTGATCACGCTCAATCACGGAAACAATCCGTGCCACCTGTGAATAAGTTACAGGTGCTCTCTGGGCACTGACCTCGATCTCATCAAGATCATACTCCATATTTACTTTCAAGCTGTCAGCCTGAGCATGCACATCTTCCGGCATTGCCACAGAAAAATACACAATTGCCAAAGCAGCAATATGTACCTGTTTCTTTAATGCCTGGAACAATGAATAGCCATGCCCACCCCAACGTCTGAAAGTCAATATTTCAGCCCGTCTGTGTTTGTTAATAGACTTTTTCATTTAAATAATTACGTCATGTAATTGAGACGCCAAATGTAGAGAATTTTATCCTAAAAGAATGACAAAAATCAAACTCAAGACCTAAGCAAGAAAGACCTCAAACATTTCAATTCATATCTAATCTAAGTAAAAATTCGTATCAAGAGACAAAACATGAAAGACGATCATATTTACGCAGGTCTCGATCAATTTTCATTAAGTACTAAAAATCAATACATATCAATTTTCTTTATAACGAATAAATAAAATCGAATAATAAAAGACCCAAAATTCCTTTTTTAATCATGCTTTGCTATTTATATTTGTTCTAAACAAAAACGAATAAAACTCGTTGCCATGACACAGCTTCAATTTAATAACGCACTACTGAGTTTGCAGGACAAACTTTTGTATTATGCCCTGAGTCTGACCTCAGACCAGGAAAAAGCACAGGATCTTTTGCAGGAAACATTCCTGAAAGCTCTGACGTATCGTGATAAATTTACCCAAAACACGAATTTCAAGGCGTGGATTTATACGATCATGAAAAACACATTCATTAACAACTACCGAAGAAATGTGAAGACTAAGAATACGTTTGACGGATCGAACAACGATTTTCATCTGAAGTTCTCAAAAGATAAAATTTATCCGTCACCGGAATCATTCTTCAGTTCAAAAGAAATTTTGAAAAACATTAATGCACTTGAAGATGAATACAAGGTGCCTTTCACAATGTTCCTTGACGGATACAAGTACAAAGAAATTGCAGAACATCTCGATTTACCGCTCGGAACAGTTAAAAGCAGAATCTTTTTCACACGTAAAAAACTAGAAAAAGCACTGAAAGATTACGCAAACTAAGACAACACCCATGCAAGAATAAATTAAAATGATCCGAAACCCGGATCATTTTTTTTTTGTTTTTATACTTTTACATAGAACAAAACAGGAACCATGAAAAAAATAGCTGTCCATCTTGCAAGCGGTTTTGAAGAAATTGAAGCCATTACAATAATTGATGTCCTGCGCAGGGCTGGTTTTAATGTAACAACTGTATCTATCCAAGAAAACAAATTAGTAGTTGGTTCACACAAAATACCAGTTCTTGCCGATATGCTTTTCGAAGAGGTAGATTACAAAGCTATTGACATGATAATATTACCGGGAGGAATGCCGGGCTCAAAAAACCTGGACCAGCATGAAGGGTTAAAATCAAAGATTCTGAGTTTTCATAACGCACAGAAACCGCTGGGCGCCATTTGCGCTGCCCCCCTGGTCTTCGGACATTTAAACATTTTAAACGGCAAGGATGCAGTTTGCTATCCGGGCTATGAAGCTGAATTATACGGTGCCCATGTAAAAATGGCACCAGCCCTTGTTTCGGGAAATGTTTTTACGGGTAGAGGTGTAGGTGCCGCACTTGCCTTTTCACTGAAAATTGTAGAAATGCTCGACAGCAAAGAAAAAGCAGAAAAATTGGCCAAAGCCATGCTAGTTCAAGCTTGATTGTTGTCCTTTTGAAAATCGGGAAAGAGGTATGGTAAAGCAAAAAGTACTTCCTTTGCCCGGAGAACTTTGTGCCCAAATCGTGCCTTTATTGGTTGTGACAAATTCTTTGCACAAAATCAGGCCTAAACCGGAACCATCTTCGTTCATTGTTCCTTTACGTTTTACCTTTGAATCAATCCGAAAAAGATTATGCAAATCTTCATCCGACATGCCAACCCCGTAGTCCATAACAGAAACAATTACATCCCGATCATCCACCCTTACTTCTGTTTCCACTTTACTCCCCTGCTTTGAAAACTTAATTGCATTGTTCACCAGGTTTCGAAGTATCGTTTCTATCATCATAGGATCGGCAAACACAAGGACATTATCACTCATTTTCCCGACTAACTCGATATTTTTCTGATCGGCAACCGGTTTTAGCAGGCCATAGATGTTTTCATATAAGCCCAGAAACTGAAAATCGACCGGTTCATATTTCAGGCTTCCGGTTTGTGAACGGCTCCAATCTAAAAGGTTCTGTAACAACCTGAAAATAATGTTTGTCGATTTATAAATATCGCCGGCATATTTTCTTCTTTCTCCATCTTTAAACCGATCATATTCCTTGCTCAACAAATAGGAGTACCCCATAACAGTATGAAAAGGGTTCTTTAGATCATGGGCAATAATTGAAAAGAACTTGTTCTTCGAAGCATTTAGTTTTTCCAACTCATCACGTTGCAATTTAATCTGCAGATTCTTTTGGCTTAAAATGACATTGGTCTTCCGCTTATTATAATATCCCAAAGAAATGGAAACGACAATCACCATTAAGAAAAAAATAGCAACTAAGCCAAACCGGCGGACAACAATATTCTTTTGTATTTGCAGCTCTGCTACTTCCTTTTCTGCATTTAACCGTACGATTTCGGCTTCCTTTTTCTCACTCTCAAACCGTTTCTCAAGCTCTGTAATTTGCTTTATTTTCTCTTCACGAAGCAAACTGTCTCCATATAATTTGTATGATTTATAAGCTGATAATGCCTTCCCGGTATTCCCTAACAATTCATAAGTTGCAGAAATATCTCTATAATAGAGCTGAATAATATAGTAGCCAATGTTATGCTTCCTGGCCATTGCCATCCCGTCATAAAAAACAGTTAGTGCCTGTTGATAATCTCCCATCTGCCGGTAAACACACCCCAAACCTTCCATGACAAAGGTTTTGTTCCGAATGTCGTTTAATTCCTCAAAAACAGTAATTGCTTCCTGATAATATTTTAGTGCAACACTTAAACTATCCCCTTCATCAACATAGATATTTGCAATATTATTTAAAGCAATTGCAACCCTACGCCTGTCTTCCAACTGGCGGAATATTTGGAGGGAATTCTGGTAATAGACTTTTGCCGAATCGATTTGACCGAGGTTGTAATAGCCAACACCAATACCATTCATATTCACGGCTACGCTATACACGTCATTCATCCCCTGATTGATCTTGGCAGCCTTTTTATAACTTGATATTGCCATGTTGTAATCCTTTGTCCGGGAATAAACCATCCCCATGTTTGAATAGACATGTGCCAACTCATGTTTATCAATAGATTTTTCCAGGCACTTAATCGCTTCAATCTGTTTTTCGATGGACAGGTTATACTCTCCGTTGAAATAATAAACAAGCCCCAATGAGTTCAGCGTTTCTCCGGTTCGGTCCAAATCGCCGATTTCTTTAAACAAGTTGAGTGCCAACTGGTAGTTTGGCAGCGCCTGGTTAAACTGTTCGGAATTGTAATAACATTCACCAATATTGAAATAGCCATCAGCGATGATCCTTTTATTTTCAGAAACAGTAGCAATCGATATCGCTTCCTGCGCACATGCGATTGCCTGCGTACTGTCCGACTCACTGTAAAGTGCAGATAATTGGTTTAGTGCCTCGGCTTTGGCATCCCCGTTAAGTTCAGACACAACAAGCTTCAGGCTATCAACACCTGGCTGTGCCTGCAAAAAAGAATAAGCAAATATTCCAATCAGTAAAAACAATATTTTCATACGCACCAAGCAGAGTATACAAATATGTGGAATTTATTTGAACCGTTTAAATTAAAAGAAGAACCCCAACCCGCTATCAGATCTTGCTACTTATAGGTAAATAGACATAAAAGATTGTTCCTTTATCCTTTTCAGATTCGAACCACAGTTTCCCTTTCAAGATATTAACCATCTGAAATGCAATGGAAAGTCCTAAACCTGCGCCACCATATGCCCGCTTAAAACTTTCATCCAGTTGCCGGAAAGGCTGATAAATTATTTTTTCATGCTTAACATCTATTCCAATACCCGAATCCTTTACAAAAATAAAAAGACCTTTCCCGTCCAAAATTTCGTAGCCCAACTCAACCATGCCTTCCCTTGTAAATTTTATGGCATTCGATAACAGATTGTAAACGATCTGCCCAATTACATCTCTATCACTAAATATATCCTGATCGGTTTGTTCTTCATTAAACGAAAATTGCAAATTAATCCGGTCAGAATAGTGATGGTTGCTTTTTAAGTTTTTGATAGTTTTTAAAAGAACCTGATGAATATTGAAACTACTGAACGAAAGCTTAAACGTATTGGTCTCAAGCTTTGCCATATCAATAATACTATTGATAATTTGCAGAAAACTTTCCGAACTGTTTTCTACAATTTTCATGTATTCTTCTTTTGTTTCTTTGGATAGCCCTTCTTCGTAGAGTAAGAACTTTGTAAACCCCAGGATGCTGTTCAACGGGGTACGGATCTCATGAGACAAATTTGCCAGGAATGCTGTTTTAAGACGATCACTCTCCTCTGCCTTCAATTTTGCCTCCAATAGTTCTTTTTCCTGATTCTTAGCTTTGGTGATATCCCGATGTATACCCACCATTCTTTGAGGCTCCCCGTCACCTGAATACTCAACAATAATTCCGATAGACTTAATCCAGAAATATTCTCCATTGGATTTTCGGACCCTGTAATCGTCTTCCATAACATTCACCGGATTTCTGAAATAATTTAACAGCGTATTTTCATGACGAAGAAGATCATCAGGATGGATATACATTTTAAATGATTCGAAATTGTTATCGAAGTCTGTGCGTTTATAGCCGTAATAATTGAGCCAACGTTCATCAATAATTAATTTACCATTTCGCACATCCCAGTCCCAAACGCCCATATTTGCCCCTATCATAGCCAAATGTAAACGTTCCTCATCCAATCTCAGGTTCTCACCATAGGTATGTCGCTCGGTAATATCATTGCCAACATTTATTATTCCTATAAATTCACCATTGCCATCCAGAAACGGGATTTTATCGACCTCATACACCAATTTCATTCCACGGGCGAAACCTTCAATAATAACTTTAATTGGTTTTTTGTATTTGCAAACATGCTCATCTCCCAGCAGTAAGGATTCGCCAATGGTGTGCCAATTCAGACTTTCGTGGTTCTCTGATTTGAACCGGTCAAAATAATATTCTGTAGATCGACCAAGGGGTTCAGTAATATCATCAATCAATAAAATCGAATCGCAATAAACTTTGTTGACATACAAAAACATCCCATCCACATTTGTTGCCCAAACAATAGATGAATGTAAATCATGAAGCCGACAAATCATCTCGCACAACTGGTTATCTGGTAACACAGTTGCAAAATGATTTGATAGTCCCCATTTTGTCTGATCCGATCGTTCAGATAGTGATTTTTCGCCGCTATTTGTTACGAAGTCCCTCATTCAAAAAGAATGATATCGTACAAGTTAACGATCATTTTTGTTAAATACTATCAAATGTGTTAAAGAATAGCTACTTTCATTTTGCTACAAAAACAAACAATCACATAACGCCGAGATTCAAAAAACAACAAAAAAGCATCAAGTTATTCACACGCAAAGCCACAGAAAACAAATAACACACACACATAGTCAAACAATTGCAAAAAATCAAAGGCCCTCAATCCTGAGAGCCTTCATTTTTATTTTTTGTGTTCTTTTATCCATTCCCGGGCATTCACAAATGCTTCAATCCAGGGGGCAACTTCATCCTTCTTGCGGCTGGCCGGATAATAAGGCCATAACCACGGGCTGAAAGCCCGCTCCAGGTGAGGCATCATTGCCAGGTGGCGACCATCTTTCGAGCAAATGGCTGCTGCATCAAAGTCAGAGCCATTCGGGTTGCCCGGATAAAATTTATTGCTGTATTTAAACGGAATGTTGTATTCACCTTCGGCATAAGGGAAGCTGAATTTTCCTTCGCCGTGGGCAACCCAGACACCAAGTTTCATACCAGCCATGGTTTTCAGCATCACCGAGTTATTTTCAGCAATTTCAACACCAAGGAAGGCCGATTCGAATTTGTGTGACTCGTTGTGCAGCATTTTTGGTTTTTGCTCATGTTCCGGATAAATCAGGTCAAGCTCGACAACCAGCTGACAACCGTTGCAAACGCCCAAACTCAGCGTGTCTTCACGCTTATAGAAATTTTCAAGGGCAATGCGGGCTTTTTCGTTGTATTTGAAAGCTCCGGCCCATCCTTTGGCCGAGCCAAGCACGTCAGAGTTGGAGAAACCACCAACGAAAACAATCAGGTTCACATCTTCCAGGGTTTCACGACCTGCAATCAGGTCGGTCATGTGCACGTCTTTCACATCGAAACCGGACAGGTAGAGCATGTAGGCCATTTCGCGGTCTCCGTTCACCCCTTTTTCGCGAATGATAGCAGCGCGTACGCCACTCGGAGTGCGACGTTTCAGGTCGATACCATAATCGGCAGCCTTACCTGTAAAGTTTTTGAAATCGTAAACCAGCTCGTTTTTCTTGTAGTTTTTGAAACGTTCCAGTGCCAGTTTTTCGCCGCTTTGTTTGCGGTCCATCAGATACGATGTTTTAAACCACAATTCGCGCAGTGAGTCAATATCCAGGTTGAAGCTTGCGCTACCGTTAGTCACAGTAAACTCACGGGCTTCGGCAGGAGTACCAATTTTCACGAAGCGAACGCCGGCAGCAGTCAGTTTGCTTTCCAATACCGCAGCATCAGCAGCCTGAACCACAATGGCCGGGTTCTCGTTGAAGAACGCTTTCACGCTGTCTGCCTCACCTAAACCTGTCAGGTCAAGTTTCAATCCGCTTTCGTTATCGCTGAAACACATTTCGAGCAGCGTGGTAATCAAACCGCCTGAAGCCACATCATGACCGGCTACGATCAGTTCTTCTTCAATTAAATCCTGAATGGTATTGAATGTTTTCACAAAATATCCGGCATCGGCCACAGTCGGTGCCTCCTGCCCTATTTTGTTGATGATTTGTCCAAAAGCGCTTCCGCCCAAAGCCAAAGCCGTTGACGAGAAATCGATATAGTAAAGCGGCTTGTCGGCCTCGTTCACCAAAACCGGTTCAACAACCTTTTTCACATCGGTAACTTCGCCCGAAGCCGAAATGATAACCGTTCCCGGCGAGTACACTACATCGTCTTTGTACTTCTGGGTCATCGACATGGAGTCTTTCCCGGTCGGAATGTTCACACCCAACGCACAGGCAAAGTCGCTGGCCGCTTTTACCGCACTATAAATACGTGCATTTTCACCTGCATTTTTCGCAGGCCACATCCAGTTGGCGCTTAATGAAATGCTTCGGATTTTATCCGGCATTGGTGCCCAAATGATGTTGGTCAGCGATTCGGCAATAGAAAGCACCGAACCTTTGGCAGGGTCAATCATGGCAGCTACCGGCGCGTGACCAATTGAAGTTGCAAAACCGGCTTTCCCTTGATAATCCAGGGTTATTACCCCCAGGTTATTCAGTGGCAGGTGCAATTTACCGGCTCCCTGCTGTTTCGCGATGCGCCCGGTTACCGAACGGTCAACCTTGTTGGTCAGCCAGTCTTTACAGGCTACCGACTCCAGTTGAAGCACATCTTCCAGGTAGTTTTCTATTTTGGACGGCTCGTAAGCCAGATCAGCAAATTTTGTATTTTCGGTGGTATCTGTCAAAACAGTTTTTGGCGGGTTTCCAAACATGTAAGCCAGCTGCCAGTCAATTGGCGTTTCACCTGTTTTCGAGTTTTTAAAGGTGAATTGCATATCGCCGGTTGCTTCGCCAATCACATACATCGGCGAACGCTCGCGGTCGGCAATGGTTTGAAGCAGGTTGACATCTTTTTCGTGCATCACCAACCCCATACGTTCCTGCGACTCGTTACCTATAATTTCTTTTTGCGACAAAGTAGGGTCGCCAACTGGTAATTTGGCCGTATCAATCAAACCACCGGTTTCTTCAACCAGCTCCGACAAGCAGTTCAGGTGGCCACCGGCGCCGTGGTCGTGGATTGACACAATCGGGTTTTCGTCCGACTCGGCCAGGGCGCGAATGGCATTGTATGCCCGTTTTTGCATTTCGGGGTTGGCACGCTGCACGGCGTTCAGCTCGATGGCGTTTTCAAATTCACCGGTAGCCACCGACGAAACGGCGCCACCACCCATACCAATACGGTAATTGTCGCCACCCAGCAACACCACCTTGTCACCTTTGGTGGGAGAAGCTTTCAGGCTGTCCTTCTTGCGGCCAAAACCGATACCACCAGCCAGCATGATCACCTTATCAAAGCCATATTTTTTATAGTTCTCGAAATGCTCAAAGGTCAAAACCGAACCGCAGATCAGCGGCTGACCAAATTTGTTCCCAAAATCGCTGGCTCCGTTTGAAGCTTTGATCAGGATTTCTTCAGGCGTTTGGTACAACCACGGACGTTCGTCGGTTGCCTGCTCCCAACTGCGGGCATCTTCGGTGCGTGGGTACGATGTCATATAAACAGCAGTACCGGCAATGGGCAAGCTACCTTTTCCCCCGGCGATCCGGTCGCGGATTTCTCCGCCGGTTCCTGTTGCCGCACCGTTGAACGGCTCAACCGTTGTTGGGAAGTTATGTGTTTCGGCTTTCAGTGAAAGCACGGTTTCAATATCTTTTACCTCAAAAAAGTCTGGTTTGTCCTGCGTTTTCGGTGCGAACTGTTCAACTGTCGGTCCTTGCACAAACGAGCAATTGTCTTTGTAAGCCGAAACAATTTTATTGGGGTTGGTTACCGATGTCTTTTTGATCATCTTGAAAAGCGAGCTTTCCATCTCCACCCCATCAATAATAAATGTACCGTTGAAGATTTTGTGGCGGCAGTGCTCCGAGTTCACCTGCGAGAAACCAAACACTTCGCTGTCGGTCAACTTACGTCCCATTTTTTCAGCAACCGAATTCAAATACGCAATTTCATCTTCACTTAAAGCTAAACCTTCCTGCTCGTTGTAGGCGGCAATATCGTCAATCGCGATAATTGGTTCCGGTTGTTTTTTAATTGTGAATATCTCCTGCCCCAAGTCCTTGTAAAAACGTTGAAGCATGGGATCATACCCGGCTTTGTCATCCGGCACCACGACAAACTCTTCAATACGGATGATGCCCGAAAGCCCCATGTTTTGGGTGATTTCTACGGCGTTGGTACTCCATGGTGTAATCATTTCCTTGCGCGGGCCTACAAAGAAGCCTTCAAGTGATTCACCTTCAACATATGTTGCCCCGCCAAACAGCCATACCAGTTTTTCGATGTCGGATTTAGCAAAGGAATTTGTTGATTGAACAGCAATAACGCTGTTTTGAGGAGTTTTAAAAAATGAAATCATGTTGAATCTTTTTAGGATAAAGTTGACATGTTCGGGCCAGATGACCCATTTTTTAATTGCTTTGCCCGGGTGAATAACCTAAATAAAAACACGATAGATTTTTGCCCATGCAAAGCTGTTCAAAAGACGCTGCAAAGATAAAAATTCCTGTAGAAGATTCAGCCAAATACTGCCAAATGCAAACTTATTGTGAACAACTATCCGGGTTTGTTAATAAGCCATTTGGGAATTGACTATTGAGCAATTTACTATTGACGATTTTTCGGGGAATAAGTGATTTCACTGCAAAGGTGCGAAGAGGCAAATAAGTAGGATGGCAAAGCCAGTCATTTCGGCGAAGGCCGGAATTTGTCAGCGATTTCCGAATCCCCCAAGACAATTCAACACCCTAACGGGATGAGAGCAATAGTCTGGGTATCGCGATTTGTAACCGCGATAAAATCGCTGAAATTCCAAACCGGCAAAAAGCCGAGGCTGTCCCAAAAGTCAGACTAAGGAAATTTCAACTTACAAATTGGAAGCAACCTTAAAATTTACCCCTCCAAAC
>JBNKTK010000063.1:0-8360 GCA_050298035.1 Mangrovibacterium sp.
GATACTGGCAACTGCGCCCGAAAATTAATGAGCTACATTTCGAAACATAAGGAAGGATTTTGGGGAACGGTGATCGTACATGGAATTGTACTGATTTTATTACTGTTGCTCGGTTTTTTCACGCCACTACCTTTGCCCGGCGAAGAAGGAATCCTGGTAAACTTTGGTAATTCGGAACAGGGATCTGGCAGCGAAGAGCCCGCCCCTGCGCCAAAAAAATCAAATCCTCCGGTTGTTGTTGAAGAGAAAAAACAAACTCCACCTCCACCACCTCCTGTACAAAAAACAACTCCTCCCACCAGTAAGGCCAAGGAGGAAATCATGACACAGGACTACGAAAAAACAGTAGCACTTGAAGCCGCCAAAAAGAAAAAAGAAGAAGAGGCCCGGAAAAAGCAGGAAGAAATAAACCGCCAGAAAAAGATTGAGGAGCAAAAGAAACTTGAGGAAAAACGTCGTCAGGAAGAACTGGAACGTCAGCGGCAGGCCGAACTGGAAAAGCAACGATTGGCTGAGCTGGAACGCAAAAGACAAGAGGAAGAAGCTCGGTTGAAAAGAGAAGCCGAACAAAAGAAGATTGCTGAAATCAATAACCGGGCAGCCAATGCGTTCGGATCAGGTGGTGCAGGCTCCAACGATTCAAAAAGTATCGGTCAGGGAGTCACTTTTCCCGGGGGAAACCAGGGAAGTCCAAACGGTTCTGCCGGTTCAGATAATTACGGAAATGGAGGAAGCGGCAGCGGAAGTTCAGGTTCAGGACCATCATTCAGCCTTTCCGGACGAAATGCAGTATCACTGCCCAAACCCGAATATCCGGGGAATGAAGAAGGCGTTGTTGTCGTTGCAGTTACTGTTGATAAATACGGTAAAGTCACAAACGCCGAACCTGGCGTGCGGGGATCAAACACCTATAATGCAAATCTTTTGGCAGCAGCCAAGCAGGCAGCTTTGAAAGCCAAATTCAATTCAGACTCCAATGCTCCGGCATTCCAAAAAGGAACAATCACTTATCGTTTTGTCCTGGATTAAGGCCGCAACCGATTTATTTATTTTTGCGTCTCACCAGGCATCGTTTATTAGCCATCACTCATTTCAGGTCTCTCATCCCCACTTTCAGAGGCATTCATTCTCAACTTTTTAGAATTTTATAGGCTTTTAATGCACTAAAACGGGGTTACCTTATTCGAAATTCCGTAATTTAGTTATGTGCAGCCGTGAAAAAAATCGACGCAAACTCCGGCATTCTGTTTATTTGAAACCGTTACGTCTGAAAAATGGACACCAATCAACAAAAAATCGACAAATACTATAACAAAGTAACTCCTCGCTATCAATTGGAGTCACTCAGCCTTGACCCGGTTAGTGGCGTGTTGGGGAAAAACCGGGCCCGTCATCTGTTGTCGAGATGTTTGTTTGGGTTCAACGCCGAAGACCTGATGCAAGTAAGAACACTCACAATTACAGAAGCCATCAACTTATTGCTTGAACCGCTTGAACCCGCCAATCCACCGCTTGGAATTGACAACCGGGATGAAGATACTTTCGTGGGCGAAACCTGGGTAAACAATGCCTATAACAGCAACTACAACAATTACCGGCTAATCAGCCTTTACAATTGGTGGACCGGTTTGATGCTTGATCAGCCTGTTTCGCTCAGGGAAAAAATGGTCATGTTCTGGCACAACCATTTTGTTACCGAAAGTAGTGTGGTAAAGCGTTCCGACTTGCTTTACCGATATAACGACTGCCTAAGGCGCAACGCGTTAGGTAATTTCAAAAAACTGACTGAGGAAATTACTATACTGCCAGCCATGTTAAAATACCTCGACGGGGACGAAAACTCGGCAACCGCACCTAATGAGAACTACGCCCGTGAATTGCTGGAGCTTTTCACGATTGGCAAAGGGGCTCAAATTGCTGAAGGAAACTACACAAACTACACTGAAACCGATGTCCGTGAGGCCGCAAGGGTTTTAACCGGGTGGCGAATTGATTTTGAGAACAATGCCGGAGTTTTCAAGGCAAACAAACACGACACCGGGACAAAAACATTCTCGCAGGCTTTTGGGAACGCCCAAATCTCCAACCAAGGGGACGAAGAATACAAAAGCCTCATTGCAATGATTTTCGATCAGGATGAAACTGCCCGTTTTATTATCCGGAAGCTCTACCGATGGTTTGTGTATTACGTTATTGACGACGAGATTGAGACCAACATCATTGAGCCGTTGGCAACTGAGCTACGAAATAACAACTACGAAATTTCCTCTGTCCTGGAAAAACTTTTGTCAAGCGAACATTTTTTTGACGAATCATTCCGGGGTTGCGTCATCAAAAATCCGCTCGACCTGATTCTGGGCACCGTGAAAAACATCAACTTTCCGGTTCCTGATTCAGGCTACCTGCTGGATCAATATGACGTTTGGCGTTATTTCTTCACACAGGCAGGCAAACTGGAAATGCAACCGGGAAGCCCGCCCGATGTTGCCGGTTGGCCAGCCTATTACCTCAGCCCCCAATTTCATCAATTGTGGGTCAACGCGGCTACAATTCCGCAAAAAGCAGCCATTACCGACGGAATCACTTCTTCGGCTGGCATCCAGGTAAACGGCAATAAATATGTGGCTGATTTGATCGCTGTTGCCGAAACGACATCAAAACCAGAGGATGTTAACATACTCATCGAAGAATTAGCATTCCGGTTCTTTCCACAGGAAATCAGCCAAAATCAAAAAGATGACCTGAAATCGGTTTTACTCTCCGGCTTACCCGATTTTGAATGGACAAACGAATGGCAGGCCTATCAAGGAAATGAAGACGACGAAGCCCAACGAATGGCGCTGGAAAATAAATTAAGAGGTTTGTTTCAAACCATGTTTAGAATGGCTGAATATCAATTATCATGAGAAGAAGGGATTTCATACGAAACAGTTTATCAGCATTAAGTATTCCGCTGATTTTCCAGGGACAGACACTTGGCGTAATTGGCGACAACCTGTTGCTGAAATCGCTCATGGCCAATAAAAACAGGAAACTGGTACTGTTGCAGCTCGACGGTGGCAATGACGGACTAAACATGTTTTACCCGGTAACCCAATACGACAACCTGCAGAAAGCACGCCCCAACATCATCATCCCGCGAAATAAACTGCTCGACCTGACTGACGCGCTGTCATTGCATCCATCGATGATCAACTTCAAGCGGATGTACGAAGATGAACAAGCCCAGATCATTCAGAATGTCGGTTATCCAGCCCCAAACTTGTCTCACTTCAGGTCAAAAGACATCATCACCTCCGGCTCATCAGCCGAAGAAATCATCCGTTCAGGGTGGATGGGGCGCTACCTGCAAGACCTTTACCCCGATTTCCCGACAGATTATCCAAACAGCGTAACACCCCATCCTGTTGCGATAACAATTGGTTCTTCCAGTTCACCAACCTGTCAGGGCGAAGGCAATAATTTCAGCATTGTTTTAAAAGACCTGGACAGCAGTTATCTTCAGCCAGGGCAGGAACCGGCCGAATACCCGGACACGCCTTACGGACACGAACTGAAATTTATTACCGAAACAATGGCTGCAACCGAAGCCTACCTCGATACCGTAAAGGCAGCAGCTTCTTCGGCCACCAACCTGTCGCCGCTTTATCCGCAAAGCAGCAACAAACTGGCAGATCAACTGGCCATGGTTGCCCGTCTTATTGCAGGCGGATTGCAAACACAGCTTTACATTGTCAATCTCGGTGGTTTCGATACGCATGCCAACCAGGTAACCAGTACTGACGAACCGGAAACCGGCAAACATGCCGACCTGCTGAAACAAGTTGCTGATGCGTTACGTGCTTTTGTAGATGATTTGGTCCGGTTGGAAAAAAATGAAGAAGTAATCGGGTTGGTTTATACCGAATTTGGCAGAAGAATAAAATCGAATGACCAATTAGGAACAGACCATGGCACAGCTTTCCCTGCTATCTTGTTTGGCACGCCCGTAAATCCGCTGACCTTGGGGCAAGTGCCACAAATACCCGATGAAGTAGATGCCACGCAAAACCTCGAAATGGAAATTGATATCCGATCGGTTTATGCATCAATTTTTAAAGAATGGTTTCAAGCCGAAGATGGTGCCATCTCACAACTGTTGTATGACGATTTTGAAATCCTGCCAATCTTAAAATCTTCAAAAGACAGTCCTTTTTATGGGAATGAGCAAATGAAGGTCACCATTTTTCCCAATCCCGCAACCGACTACATAAAAGTAGACGTGTACAATGAAAAGCCTCATCTTGAAATCACACTATTCAACGAAGCCGGACAGAAAGTACATGTATTCTTCGATCAGGAAGTTATTGGGAACCATCAACTGATAAGGCTTCCTCTTGATGCTTTTCCCCGTGGTTATTATATAATCCAAGTACGTTCCGAAGAAAAATCAGTGTCGCAAAAGATCGTTCTCACGGATTGAACATGTCTGGTGAAAAATACCCCAGAATTGCATTTGCCATTTCGATTTGGGATTTTGCCCCGGGGTATTCCGGATCAATCTCGAGCGCTCTCCGAAACTGATTAATGGCTTTCCCCCACTCCTGCTTTCGGTAATAAATCTGCCCCGAAAGAAAATAAGCCTCGGCATCTCCATCATTCACAGCCAAGTAACCCGACAAAATCAACTCAGCTTCCTCCAGTTGGCTGGCATCAAACAAATCCCTTATCTTTTGTACATCACTCATCTTCACAATTTGCTAAATAATACAAGAGGCTGCCGAAGTTAATACTTTCCGCCAATATTCACCAAACTACCTGATTTGAGATTCAGTTATTGCAACTAATCATCACCCAAATTGTTTTAACTGATAGTTCAAAATATTACGATCATGAAACCATCACCACAGGAAATAACAAACTGGATCAAAAGCAGGAAATCAACTTTTGTGAACGGGTTAAAAGAAGGAAGCCGGATTGATGATTCAATCATTGAGCAATTACTGGAAAATGCAAGCTGGGCCCCATCGCACGGATTGGTGCAGGCATGGCATTTTAAAGTGTTTGCAGGTGAAGGGGTAAAACGTTTCTTTAGTGCACAACAGAAAATTTACAAGCAAATTACCCCGTCGGATGAGTTCTTCGATTTCAAATACGAAGCTTATTCAGATAAATGGAAACGGGTTTCCCATGTTGTGGCCGTCATTGCCAAACGCGACCCGTACAAACGTTTTCCGAAACAGGAAGATTTGGTTTCGGTTGCCTGTGCCGTTGAAAACATCTATCTCAGTCTGGAAGCCTTTGGAATTGGTGGTTACCTGAGCACTGGCGACATTTGCTATTCGCAACAAATGAGGAATTTTCTTCACCTTGATGATGAAGATGAACCCGTTGGCTTTTTTATCCTCGGTGAACCAGATGAGACATTTCAACGTCCTCAAAGAATGAGGATACCTGCTGCAAATAAAACTGAATGGATTAGATAATAAAGGATAATTTGTCCCGTTATTTACGGCAAAACCAGAAAAAATAGTATGAAATCGAAAAAACACATTTTTGCAACCTTACTTGTATCTGCACTTTTAATTGCTTCAACCAGTTGCCGTACGGTAATCATTCCTGTTCACAATAGAAAAGTAGTCCATACAAATGCACATGGGAAAGTCCCACCGGGACAAATGAAAAAAGTGACCGGTGAGAAAAGCGCCAAAAGGTATGCTCCCGGGCAACGGAAAAAATAATCAAGCTGAATTTTTAACTTTTTAATCCCGAAAGGAAATCCTGTGCCAACAAGAGGGCTTGTTGGAAGACCAGAGGTTCCGGGTTGTTAATGGCTGTTTCCAGATCAATCTGGTCGCTGACCAAGGTGTATACTTTATCAAAGATTGATGTACCTTCAAGGGTGGCTGATCCGCCAATAGCAACAACCGGAACACCTTTCGCCCTGGCCCTGCCTGCTATCGCAAACGGGGCTTTTTGATTTAGTGTCTGCCGGTCGATGCAACCTTCGCCAGTCACCACCAGGTCGGCAGTTGACAGCTGTCCATCAAAATCAATTGCATCCAGGATAAACTCAGCGCCGGGTACAAGACTCGACTTTAGAAAACCTGACAAAGCCAGGTTGATTCCCCCTGCGGCCCCCATTCCGGGAATGGCTTTCAAGTCCAGTTTTTGGTTTTGCAGGATTAATGCGGCAAAGTGTGCCAGGTTTTCTTCCAGAACGGGTATCATTTCGGCCGTAGCTCCCTTTTGTTTTCCAAAAACAGCCACTGCGCCATTCGCTCCCAGCAATGGATTCCCGACATCGCATATCACTTTTATCTCCAAACCATCATATTCAGAAAGCGAATCATCGTTCCAGTAATCGATTTGCCCCACTGTTGCCCCTGAAGCCTTCAATTGAACCCCATTCCGATCAAAGAATTTTACACCCAAAGCTTCGAGCAATCCCATCCCACCATCAATTGTTGCACTGCCTCCCACTCCCAGCAGAATGGTTTTTGCTCCCCGGGAAAAGGCATCTTTTATCATTTCACCTGTTCCGAAACTCGACGTGCACATCGGGCTGAGCTCATCCCGTGTCAACAGCTTCATTCCACTGGCATTTGCCATTTCAATGGCTGCCATCCCCTTTCCTACCCCGTATTCAGCAATGATCGGCCTCCCTAACGGATCGCGAACCGGTACTTTTAGCCGCTGCAATTCCAAAGCACGAATTAATACTTCGGCAGTAAAATCGCCACCGTCGGCAACCGGCATTTTTACAACTTCAAATTTATTGGATACAGTATGAAAAGCCTGCTCGATAATATCGGCAAAACGAAAAGCATCCAAACTACCTTTCATGCTGTTTGGAGCAGCAATAACGCGATATTTACTGGTCGGCCCTTGAGACATGCACCACTCCTTTTATGTGCTGTAATTTTCGCATCAAAAAATCGAGATGATCCAGGTTATTCACATAAACCCGCAAAGTGCCTTCAAACTCACCGTTCACCGAGTCGATATTGATCGAGCGCATTTGCACGCCGATATCTTTTGAAATGACATGTGAAATCTGGGCAACTATTCCAACGTCATCAGTTCCCGACATTTTAATAGTGGCCTGAAATGAGGTCCGCTTGTTGGAATCGCGCCATTTGGCCGGAATAATCCGGTACGGATAACGCTCAAACATCTGCTTAGCATTCGGACAGGTACGACGATGAATTTTAATTCCTTCCTGAATAGTAACGAACCCAAAAATATCATCACCAAAAATCGGGTTACAGCAAGGCGCCAGCTTATGATTGACATTTTTGATGTTGTTATCGATCACCAGATAATCATCGCCTCCTGTAAATTCCAGCTCTTTAACCTGATCAACCGGGATGATTTCTTCCAGCTTTTGCTTAACAGTCTGCTCCTCTTTCCCGACCAGCACATCCTTAATATCGAGTGTATCGATTTTTTCTGTTGAAATATTATAATAGAGGTCCTGCGCCAGCTTTAACTGGTAATGTTTCAGCAATGTACGGATCATCTCGTCATTGTAATCAATCTTCCAGTTTTTAAGCTTTCTCATCAGTATTTCTTTTCCATTATCAGCTTCCCGCTTGCGCTCTTCGTTCAAACTCGCTTTAATCCGGTTTTTGGCTTTACTGGTCATTGCAATATCCAGCCAGTCAAGCTTTGGCTTCTGATTGTTGGAAGTATCGATTGATATTTGTTCCCCGTTTTTAAGTTTGTGTCGCAGGGTCACTTTCTTCCCGTCTACCATACCGCCAACACAATGATCACCTACCACCGAATGGATTTCATAGGCAAAATCAAGCAAAGTAGCACCTGCAGGCAAACGTTTCAGGTCGCCTTTGGGAGTGAAAACAAAAATCTCATCACTGTAAATATTCGTCTTAAACTCGTCGATAAAATCAACCACGTTCAGTTCCGGGTTTTCCAGTATTTCGCGCACACTGGCCAGCCATTGCTCCATTTCGGACGATCCTGATCCGCCCTTATATTTCCAGTGTGCAGCAAGCCCCTTCTCGGCAATTTCATCCATCCGCTTTGTTCGAATCTGGATTTCAACCCACTTTTTGTCCGGGCCCAAAACAGTTGCATGCAAGCTCTCGTAACCGTTTGATTTGGGAACGGTGATCCAGTCGCGCATACGTTCGGGGTTTGCCTGGTATTCATCAGTTACAATGGAGTAAACCTGCCAGCAGTCCGACTTTTCCATCTCCGGTTTCGAGTCCAGAATAACACGGATTGCAAACAGGTCGTAAACTTCGTCGAACGTTACCCCAGACTTTGACATTTTGTTCCAAATAGAGTTGATGGATTTTGTCCGGGCTTTCATGTCAAATTTAAACCCGCGGGAACGCAGCTTTTCCTCGATTGGC
>JBNKTK010000063.1:8370-20597 GCA_050298035.1 Mangrovibacterium sp.
TGGCTTTACAAACCTGGCTACAAAATTCTTACGTTCATTTTCCGACTCTTTCAAACGATCGGTCACATGTTTCCACGAATCATGCTCAAGGTACTTCAAACACAAATCGAGCAACTCCGAATTGATATAGTAAAGCCCCAAACGGTGCGCTAAAGGAGCATATAAATGAGATGTCTCCACCGAAATTTTCTTTTGCACGTCCGGCTTCTGCTCATCCAAATGACGCATGACATGCAGGCGGTCGGCAATTTTAACCAGGATCACCCGGACATCGCCGGCCAGGGCCAACATCAATTTCCGGTAGTTTTCAGAGTGAAGATCAACGGTATCAGTACCCAGAGCATTGATTTTTGCCATTCCTTCCAAAATTCCGGCAACTGTAGGGCCAAAATGCTTTCCGACCTCTTCAAAATCAGGCTTTTGTGGCACATCCTCATAGGCAACATTATGCAGCAGGCCAGAGATAATAGAATCTGCCCCCAGTCCCACTTCACGGCAAACAACCTGCGCCACTTCAATGGAATGAATGATGATAATCTCCCCGTTTGCCCAGGTTGACTCACCCAATATTTTATATGCATATTCAAATGCCCGTGTAACTTCTTTTATGTCAGAATCGGTCAGGTTAACCCGACAAGCATCAAGCAATTCCAACCATGCGTTTTCAATTCTCTTATCCATCATTTCTCATTAAAAATATCATTAGATCACTGATCAACCCCCTATTTTCATTTTCTCCACTTTCATAAATATATTTCGGAAGAAATACTTCACACTAATTAGTAGAACTTTGCAAACTAAAAAGGCCACCATTTGCGGCAGCCTTTAAAAGAAAGTATCTCATTTCATTTATTCTGCCTTGGTTGCATCAACAAATACACGCGCTGCTAACTCCCGGTTCATCATAAATAGCCCATTTCCCTGTCCGTCAATCAGCTTAAGGTCGTCAAGAATAGAAGTAACATTCTTTTCTTCTTCCACCTGCTCATCAACAAACCACTGCAGGAAACTCTGGGTAGCATGGTCGCTTGCAGCAACGGCCACATCCACCAAATTATTAATTAATGCCGTAACTTCCTGCTCATGCTCCAATGTTTTTTCAAAAACATCGATAATACTTTCAAACTCTGTTGGCACACCGCTAACCGGTTCCAGAATTACACGCCCGTTCCGCTCGTTTATGTAATCAAAAAACTTCATAGCATGGGTCAATTCTTCGCGGTACTGAACTTTCATCCAATTTGCAAAGCCAGGCAATCCTTTTGACTCAAACCAGGCACACATCGACAGATACAAGTGTGCAGAATACATTTCTGCATTTACCTGTGCGTTTAACGTTTTTAATACGGAGTCTTTAAGCATGGCTGTATATTTTGCGGTTTTTATCAAAAATAGTTAAAATCAGATTCACATCTGAATCCTGCTTTCAGAAATCAGGCTTTGTTAATAATGACTTAATTGAACCAGTGTTAAATCTCACCAAAGTCAAGGTTAAACGCTTGTTTCAGCAGGTTCACATTTGGATTTTTCTTGATCATTTCCACCAGCTTCTCTGTTTCTGAATATGGTTTCACGTCTACCTCTTGTACGACGATCTCTGTAATCAGTTCAATATTTGTATTCCGTAATTCTTTACGGAGCCACGAAACCAGATCAGGTTTTATCCGACTGATATCAGCATCCTGAACCGAGTTCTCAATTTTCAGCAACAGTTTGTGGTTATCAAAAATCTCAGGATTTTTCGAGAGGGTTGCCTTCAGGTTCGGGCGATCATTCAACCGCGGAAGATACTCTTTCCACTTGGCTTCAAACTCTTCTTTCGTAAAAGGCTCGTTCAACTCTTCGCCAGTGTAATACTTAACCTTTTCCTTGGCATCCTCAGCATGCTTGTCCTCTGCTAATTTTCCGGACAAAGCATCTTTGATCGATGGTGTAAAACCACTTCCGTTTCGCCTGATCGTCCGTTTCACGGGAACACGTCCGGTCTTTTCCTCTTCAACCTGATTTTGTTTTACTGAGGGTTGCGTGTTATTTCCGTAGGGTTTGGGAGATGTTCCGGAAGACTTAATATTGACAAAAATCGGCGCTAATTCGTCAGTGACCGATTCGTCAGCTATTTTTTTTTTAAGGTAAGCTGAACCATTTTTATCAAGGCCAACTCAACCAAAAGCCGTTTATTTTGACTGGCTTTGTATTGCAAATCGCATTCGTTGCTGATTTTGAGGGCATCGAGCAGAAAATCCGAATCACATGCAGCCGCCTGCGACTTGTATTTCTCCTTGATTTCTCCCCCAACCTCTAATAACTGTACGGTTATCGGATCTTTGCACACCAGCAAATCACGCAAATGATTGCTTAACCCAGATATAAAATGATGGCCGTCAAATCCATGATCCAATACATCATTAAACAACATCAGCGATCCCGGCACATCGTTTTTCAAAAGCTGATCAATGAGCCTGAAATAGTAGTCATAATCGAGTACATTCAGGTTCGATATCACATCCTTATAGGTGATATCCCGGCCAGAGAAACTGACAATCTGGTCAAAAATCGACAGTGCATCACGCATGGCCCCATCGGCTTTATGGGCAATTACATTCAAAGCTTCAGCTTCAATTGAAACGGCTTCTTTTTGGGCCACATAACCCAAATGACCAGAGATATCCGAAATCTTTATCCGGTTGAAATCAAAGATTTGGCAACGAGATAAAATGGTTGGAATGATTTTGTGCTTTTCGGTCGTGGCAAGGATAAAAATAGCATGTTTAGGCGGCTCTTCCAGCGTTTTCAGGAAAGCATTGAAAGCAGCCTGCGACAACATATGAACCTCGTCAATGATATAAATACTGTATTTCCCGATTTGGGGAGGAATCCTTACCTGATCGGTCAAATTACGGATATCGTCAACCGAGTTATTTGAAGCAGCATCCAGTTCGTGGATGTTATAAGAGCGATTACTGTTGAAAGCCTGGCACGATTCACATTGGTTGCAAGGCTCCGTTTCAGCAGTAAGCGACTGGCAGTTTATTGTTTTGGCAAAAATACGTGCGCAGGTCGTTTTTCCGACACCACGCGGACCACAAAACAAGTAGGCATGTGCCAACTGGCCGTTTTTGATGGCATTTTTCAGGGTGGCAGTTATCGAAGCCTGTCCGACAACCGTATGAAAAGTGTCTGGTCTGTATTTCCGTGCTGAAACAATAAAATTCTCCATATTTTCTTCAAATGAGAACCAAAGATAATCATTTTACCCTATTTTTAGTGATGAATTTATTAACAGGAACAGCACCGGATTGGTAACTAATTAGAGCTAAACTTTTTCCGGTTGAAACTGTTTTTTAGTACATAATGATTTATCGGAAGTTTGTTTTCCGAATCATACAAGGTTATTCATTTCAAATTAGTTCAGATGAGAAAATTAGTTTTTTTAATAGTTCTGACGTTTATAGCCTCAGCAGGCTTTGGTCAGAAATCCTTTTTCGATTTTACGGTAAAAGATATTGACGGTAATGATTTCAATTTATCCAGTTTAAAAGGCAAGAAAGTCCTTGTGGTGAATACGGCATCCAAATGCGGATTGACCCCTCAATACGAGGCGCTACAGGCTTTGTATGAACAATATGGCGGTGATAAGTTCGTCATTATCGGTTTTCCGGCCAATAATTTCCTGGGACAGGAACCTGGCACAAACGACGAAATCATTGAATTTTGCCAGAAGAATTACGGTGTGACATTTCCAATGATGTCTAAAATATCGGTAAAAGGCAGCGATATGGCACCTATCTATCAATGGCTGACCGAAAAGTCAAAAAACGGCGTGAAAGATTCGAAAGTAGCATGGAATTTTCAGAAATACTTAATTGATGAAAACGGGAACCTGGTTGATTTTGCCAGTCCCAAAACCAAGCCTGACGATCCAAAGATTATTAACTGGATCAAAGGCGATTCGTGAAAAAGAGAAGAGGCAACTGTAAAGCTGCCTCTTTGCTTTTTATATCTTTTTTCATTTCATTTTTCCGAATTCAAAATTCCGAAAACTGCTTCGGCTTACAGGTCAAGTTCCTGCATAATTGAGTCGATTTTTTGCTCTGCCAACTGCTCTACCTGGTCAAACTCACTTCTGCTGGTTAATTTTCCGGCCACTTCGAAATAGAACTTAATTTTAGGCTCTGTCCCTGAAGGCCGCACAGATATTTTTGTTCCGTCTTCAGTAAAAAACTGAAGTACGTTTGAGGTGATCTTCTGGTTAATTTTTGAAACTTCACCGGTCAGCAAATTCTTTTCAGTCAGGTTACCGTAATCTTTTACGATTTTCAGCTTGCTGCCGCCAAGGGTTTTCGGAGGATTGCTGCGGAAATTCACCATCATTTGCAGAATTTCCTCGGCGCCGGTTTTCCCGGGACGAACGATGTATTTCATCTTTTCTTTTGAATAGCCATACTCCAGGTAAATATCCTGCAACAATTCATACAAGGTCTTGCCCTGATCTTTTGCCCAGGCTGTAATCTCGGCCATCAAGGCACAAGAAGAAACGGCATCTTTATCACGGACAAAATCAGCCGGCATAAACCCAAAACTTTCTTCGCCACCGCCAATGTATTTTTTCTGACCTTCCAGGTCGCGGATGATTTCTGCAATGTATTTAAAGCCGGTGAAAACATCGAAATACTCAATGTCGTTCGCACGGGCAATGTCCGCAATCTTTTCTGTCGATACAATTGTTTTAACGATGAATTCATTTCCCGCAAAAGCATTCTTCTCTTTCATCCGGGTAATAATGTAATAAATGAACAACAGGGCAGTCTGGTTGCCATTTACAATGATGAACTCACCTTTGTCATTTCTAACGGCAACACCAATCCGGTCTGAGTCCGGGTCGGAAGCCATCACCACATCTGCATCAACCTCCAGGCCTTTTTTCATGGCCATATCCATTGCTGCAGGTTCTTCCGGGTTTGGAGAAACAACCGTTGGGAAATTGCCACTCACAACATCCTGCTCCGGAACGTGGATCACATTTTCAAAACCAAAAGCGTTCAATGCAGCAGGAACCAATTTCACCCCGGTTCCATGAATCGGAGTATAAACGATCTTCAGGTTTTTATGTTTTTGGATGACTTCAGGGGCTAACGAAACCGTTTTTACCTTCTCCAGGAACTTCTGGTCCATTTCATCACCCAAAATTTCAATCAAATCCTTATTCCCGTCAAATTTGATGTCCTCGGCTTTTACCTTCAGAACTTCATCGATAATATTTACATCGTGCGGGCCAACAATCTGAGAGCCATCAGTCCAGTATGCTTTGTAGCCATTGTATTCTTTGGGGTTATGCGAAGCCGTTAAAATAATACCGCTTTGGCATCCTAGTTCACGAATAACGAATGACAATTCCGGCGTTGGCCTCAAGTCCTCGAACAGATAAACTTTAATTCCGTTTGCAGAGAAAATGTCAGCACTTTTTTCGGCATATAACCGACTGTTGTTACGGCAATCGTGACCAATAGCTACTTTAATTTCATCAAGACCGGCAAATTCCTTTTTCAAGTAGTTGCTCAACCCTTGAGTAGCTGCACCAACCGTGTAAATATTCATCCGGTTCGACCCCGCCCCCATAATACCACGCAGACCGCCGGTACCAAATTCCAGGTCACGGTAAAATGAATCTATCAACTCAGTTTTATCTTCTTGTTCAAGCATCCGTTTCACTTCGCTGCGTGTTTGTTCATCATAAACATCACTCAACCACGAATTCGCTTTACTTATAACTTCTTCTAAAACGTCATTACTAACGGCCATAATTATTCGATTTTAATATTTTCAGAATGAAATTTACTGGGCTTTCATCTCGGAGATACACTCTTTCAGACTGTCGCGCCAGTAAGGGATTTGAAGCTCAAAAATACGTTTAATTTTGGATTTATTGAGGACACTGTAAGCCGGTCGCTTTGCCGGGGTCGGATATTCATCGGTTGCTATCGGGTGAACATCGCATTGAATACCATATATTTCATGAATCGCTTTTGCAAAGTCGTACCAACTGCAAACTCCTTCATTGGAATAGTGGTAGATTCCGGCTTTCCAGCCATTTTCGCTGACAGCGGATTTTGAAATAATTGTTAAAATTGCATGAGCGAGATCGCCTGCAAATGTTGGCGTGCCAATCTGATCAAAAACAACTTTAAGCTCGTCCCTTTCCAAACCAAGCCGGATCATTGTTTTCACGAAATTATTGCCAACAGCCGAATAAAGCCAGGATGTGCGGATAATCATCGCCAACGGGTTTTCCTTTAGCAAGGCAATCTCACCATTGAGCTTTGTCTTTCCGTAAACCGATTCCGGATCTACCAGGTCAGTTTCAACATATGGGACACAGTTCGTTCCGTCAAAAACATAATCAGTCGAGATATGGATAATCCGGCAACTGTGTTCTTTCCCGTTTTTGCCCAAACAAGCCGGCACTTTAGTGTTCAGCAGTTCGGCCAGCTCATCATCCGACTCAGCCACATCAACAGCTGTATATGCCGCACAATTAATCAGAAAATCGGGTTTCTCCGACTCCAGGAAAGATTCAACGGCTTTTGAGTTGGTAATATCAAGCTCATTAATATCAGTAAACAGAAAGGTGAAACCGGGAAACTGAACAGATCTTTTTCGGATTTCTGATCCCAGTTGACCGTTAGCGCCTGTAACTAAAATCTTCATAACGTTTAAATGTTGAGGTCTGCATCACGAAATAAGGAATTTTTCTGATCTTTTGCAGAAATTATTGCTTCAGAATCCGGTATTTTCCAGTCAATATTCAATTCCGGGTCATTATAAAGAATCCCGCGCTCAGACTCCGGAGCATAGAGGTTATCACATTTGTAGCTAAAAATGGCCGTTTCACTCAAAACGGAGAAACCATGAGCAAAACCTCGGGGAATATAAAATTGTTTTTTGTTCTCGCCCGAAAGCTCTACCCCAAACCACTGACCAAAGGTAGGTGAATTTTTTCTCAGATCAACGGCAACATCAAAAACACAACCGTCAATGACACGCACCAGTTTTGCCTGTGCATCTGCCCCTATCTGGTAATCTAGCCCCCGGATAACCCCGCGGACTGACTTTGATTCATTGTCCTGAATAAAAGCTGCATTTATCCCTGATTCTTTATATCGCTCAGTTTGAAAACATTCAAAAAAATATCCCCGGTCATCTTCAAAAACCTTAGGCTCAACAACAAGTAAACCGTCAATCGGTGTTTTCTGAATCTTCATTTTATAATCCAATCAATTAAAAAGATGAAATTTTATTATTTGCCAGGTTGAACAGGTATTCACCGTACTGATTTTTCAACAGTGGTTTTGCCAGCTCCAGCAACTGTTCTTTATTGATATACCCTTTTTTGTAGGCAATCTCTTCGATACAGGAAACTTTCAGCCCCTGACGCTGCTCAATTGTTGCAATGAAATTGGAAGCCTGTAACAAACTATCATGTGTACCGGTATCCAGCCAGGCAAAGCCGCGTCCCAGCAATTTCACATTCAACCTGTTTTCATTCAGGTACAAACGGTTCAGGTCGGTAATTTCCAGTTCACCTCGTACTGATGGCTTTAGTGATTTGGCTTTCGCAACCACATCGTTCGAGTAAAAATAAAGCCCGGTAACAGCATAGTTCGATTTTGGTGATTGAGGTTTTTCTTCAATCGAAAGCACTTTGCCGTCAGCATCAAATTCAGCAACACCGTAACGCTCCGGGTCGTTCACATAATAGCCAAAAACTATTGCTCCGTCCTTTACGGAAGCAGCATCTTCCAGAATTGAACGGAAGTTGTACCCGTAGAAAATATTATCGCCCAGAATCATACAAACAGATTCATTGCCAATGAATTTTTCACCGATAATGAAAGCCTGTGCCAATCCATCAGGTGACGGTTGAACGGCATATTCAATATTGATCCCCAACTGGCGTCCGTCTTCCAACAACCGCTCATACAACGAAATATCCTGCGGTGTTGAAATAATCAGGATATCCCTGATCCCGGCCAGCATCAAAACCGACAACGGATAATAAATCATTGGTTTATCGTACACCGGGATAATCTGCTTTGATATTGATTTTGTGATTGGATATAAACGGGTACCGGAGCCTCCGGCCAAGATGATTCCTTTCATTGGTTTTGTTTTTATGATTTTAACAAGTCATCAAAATAGGTTATTGTCTGTTTCAGTCCTTCTTCCAGTTGAATTTCGGGTTTCCATCCATTCAGTTTTTCCATTGCCAGGCTAATGTCGGGTTGCCGCTGAACAGGATCATCAGTAGGTAACGGACAGAAAACAATTTTCGACGAAGAGCCCGTCATTTCTATGATTTTCTGCGCCAGTTCCAAAATGGTAAACTCGGCAGGGTTCCCAAGATTGACCGGGCCTGTAAATGAATCATCCGTATTCATCATGCGGATCATTCCTTCAACAAGATCATCGACAAACTGAAAGCTCCGGGTTTGCGATCCGTCACCGAAAACAGTGATATCCTCGCCTCGCAGGGCCTGAACGATGAAATTGGAAACAACCCGGCCGTCATTCGGTTCCATGCGCGGCCCGTAGGTATTGAAAATCCGAACAATTTTTATGCGAACATCATTCTGGTTGTGGTAGTTCACAAACAGGGACTCGGCACAGCGTTTTCCTTCGTCGTAACACGAGCGGACACCAATCGGATTAACATTTCCCCAGTAATCCTCCGGTTGCGGGTGCAACTCAGGGTCGCCGTAAACCTCACTGGTCGAGGCCTGCAAAATTTTGGCTTTGACACGTTTTGCCAATCCAAGCATATTGATGGCCCCCATCACCGAGGTCTTGATCGTTTTTATAGCATTATACTGATAATGAATGGGTGAAGCCGGACAGGCCAGGTTGTACACTTCGTCAACCTCAATATAGTACGGCATGGTAACATCATGCCTGACCAACTCGAAATAAGGATGATCAAGCAGGTGGACAATTTTCGTTTTCGAACCGGTAAAAAAATTATCCAGGCAGGTCACTTCATGTCCTTCCCTCAGAAGTCGTTCGCAAAGGTGCGAACCAATGAAGCCGGCACCGCCGGTTACCAATATTCTTTTCATTACCATTCCTATGATTATTTTATCACTTTACGCCCAATGCTGTAGCAAGTGAATCCATTTTCAATAATTTCTTCCGGATCGTAAATATTGCGGCCATCAAAGATCAGTTTATTCTTCAGCAATTTACCCAAAACCCTGAAATTTGGCAGCCTGAATTCCGGCCACTCCGTTACAAGAAGCAGGGCATCGGCATCAATACAAGCGTCATATTCATCTTTTGCAAACTGGATCGTGTCGCCCAACATGCGTTTTCCCTCATCCATCGCAACCGGATCGTAAGCAGCAACTTCGGCTCCGGCCTCCAGCAAACGTTCGATTAACACGAGTGACGGTGCTTCTCGCATATCGTCCGTTTTTGGTTTGAAAGCCAATCCCCACACGGCAAACTTTTTACCTTTCAGGTCTGCACCAAAATGGGTTTTAACCTTTTCAAACAAAACAGATTTCTGACGATAATTGACCGCTTCAACAGCTTTAAGGATTTCAAGCGAATGCCCCAACTCATTGCCGGTACGGATAAGCGCCTGCACATCTTTCGGGAAACACGAACCGCCATAACCGGTACCCGGATAGATAAACTTGTTCCCGATTCTCGGATCGGAACCAATACCTTTGCGAACCATAGTCACATCGGCACCAACCAGTTCACACAAATTGGCAATGTCGTTCATGAAACTGATTTTGGTCGCCAGCATAGAGTTTGCTGCATATTTTGTCATTTCCGACGAAGCAATATCCATAAAAAGAATAGGGTGCCCATTCAGCAAAAACGGCTTATACAAGCGTTTCATCATGGTCATTGCTTTTTCCGAATCGGTTCCGACAATAATCCGGTCGGGACGCAAAAAATCCTGGACAGCACTCCCCTCCTTCAGGAATTCGGGGTTCGATGCCACATCAAACGGAATATGAACACTCCGCCGGTCAAGTTCTTCAAGAATGACTTCACGAACTTTCGTTGATGTTCCAACAGGCACCGTACTCTTTGTTGCAATTACCATATAATGATCAAGATTGCGCCCGATTTCACGTGCAACCGAAAGTACATATTTCAGGTCAGCGCTCCCGTCTTCATCCGGCGGTGTACCAACTGCAATGAAAACAACCTCCGAATCGTTCAGGCTGTCTTTCAAACTGGTGGTAAAACTCAACCGTCCTTTTTCAACATTCTTTTTATAAATATCTTCCAAGCCGGGCTCGTAAATTGGTATTTTACCATTGTTGAGCAAATCGATCTTCCGTTGATCCACATCAACACAAACCACATCAAGACCGGTTTCAGCAAAGCATGTCCCTGAAACCAACCCGACATACCCGGTACCTACTACAGAAATTTTCATACTCCTTCCATTTTTTTTATTCCGGCAGAACATGACCTTGAACATCCGCTTTTAAACGACTTTAAAAATCAGCCACAAATTCACCCGAAAAGGTTTTGTCTCTATTATCTTCTAATGAACATTGTTTTAATATGAAGTCGCTCCAACAAAGAACGCAACCAATTATCATTCATATTTTCAATAGGTTAACATTTTTCACCTGACAACAATCAACCAAAAGTAGAAAATAAATCTTTTTATCATATCGCATGCAAGCAAAACTACACTGTTTTCCTCCATTACAAATGACTTTTTACACTAATTAAAACTTGATTTTAAATGTATCTGAAGCGAAACGCCGGACACTCAAAAAAAGTATTGAAAATCTTTGAATTAACAGGGATAAATACTAATTTTGCCGCGCATTAGAAATATAATGTCTAACTTATTAATTAATTGAATTTTAAAATGGTAGAAAACAACACAGAGAACCTTGAGCCCAAGGAAGAACTCGAACAAAAAGCAGAAGTAGCTACACCTGCTAGCACTGATGAATTTGACTGGGATGCACTTCAGGCTGAAGATGAAGGCTTTGCAGGTCAAAAACAAAACGATCTTGAAAAATTTTATGACAACACGCTGAACACAGTTCAGGAAAAAGAAGTGTTGGAAGGTACTGTAATTTCGATGAACAAACGCGAAGTTGTTGTTGACATCGGTTACAAATCTGACGGTATTGTCAGCTTAAACGAATTCCGCTACAACCCTGAAATGAAAGTGGGTGACAGCGTTGAGGTTTACATTGAAAGCCTGGAAGACAAAAAAGGTCAGATGATCCTGTCTCACAAAAAAGCACGTGCAATGCGCTCATGGGATCGCGTTAATGCTGCTCTTGACAACGACGAAATCATCAAAGGTTACATCAAATGCCGCACTAAAGGTGGTATGATTGTCGATGTATTCGGTATCGAAGCATTCTTGCCAGGATCTCAAATTGATGTGAAACCTATCCGCGACTACGATGTTTACGTTGGTAAAACAATGGAATTCAAAGTGGTTAAAATCAACCAGGAATTCCGTAACGTGGTTGTATCACACAAAGCTCTTATCGAGGCTGAACTTGAACAGCAGAAGAAAGAGATTATCTCTAAACTTGAAAAAGGACAAGTACTTGAAGGTACTGTTAAAAATATTACTTCATACGGTGTATTCATCGACTTGGGTGGTGTTGACGGATTGATCCACATCACTGACCTGAGCTGGGGCCGCATTTCTCATCCGAATGAAATCGTTGAATTGGATCAGAAACTGAATGTGGTTATCCTTGACTTTGATGATGACAAAAAACGTATCGCTCTTGGTCTGAAACAATTGACTCCTCACCCATGGGATAACCTGGATGCTGAACTGAAAGTTGGTGACAGCGTGAAAGGTAAAGTAGTTGTTATGGCTGACTACGGTGCATTTGTTGAAATCGCTCCGGGCGTTGAAGGTTTGATCCACGTTTCAGAAATGAGCTGGTCACAACACCTGCGCAGCGCTCAGGACTTCCTGAAAGTTGGCGATGAAATCGAAGCTCAAATCCTGACTTTGGATCGCGACGAACGCAAAATGTCACTTGGTATCAAACAATTGCGTCAAGACCCATGGCAAGATATCGAAGCTCGTTTCGGTGTTGGTTCAAAACACACAGCTACAGTTCGCAACTTCACCAACTTCGGTGTATTTGTTGAAATTGAAGAAGGTGTTGACGGCTTGATCCACATCTCAGACCTGAGCTGGACTAAAAAAATCAAAC
>JBNKTK010000064.1:0-20447 GCA_050298035.1 Mangrovibacterium sp.
CTTTTTATTATCATAATGGTTTTAATAAAATATGGCTTTGAATTTCATTGGTCATAAGTTTTATGTATAATTAATCCATGTGTTATATTTATATAATTTTATTATTTATTATTCCCATCCTACATTCTGAATTAACACTCCGTCAGATAAACTAATCTGGTTTTGCGGAACCTGTTGCAAACCACGTTTCTCAACAATGTTTGCCTTTGAAATCGTTTTTGCGAAGTCCACGCCGCCATCCTGCACTATTGTTGATACAGCGATAGCGTTGGCTGCAGTTTCAACTCCCTGGCGCAGCAAATCCCAATAGCGGATCCCTTCAAAGGCAAATTCGAAGCGACGTTCGGCCATGATATTGGCCTGGTTCACTGTTTTTGATTCTAAGCCGGCACGTCCGCGCACATCATCAAAATAATCCTGGGCATGAGAGCTTCCCAATTCGGCGGCCATCAGCAATACATCAGCATAACGAACTACAACAAAGTCCTGAAACTGGCCAATCATAAAATTGGTTCCCCCGTTTGCCTCGGCTACATCCGTTCCGTCCGGATTGGCCAGCGGGGTGTACTTTTTATTGACATAGCCCGTATATTCGCGTTGGTCGGATTTATCAAAATCCAAACCTTCTTCCGCAAATCCAATGATGGAAGCTGTTTTCCGGGCATCATCAGCCTCGTAGGCACTGTAAAAAGAAGGAAGTACCGTACAAGCACCCCAGCCTTTTCCGTAAGGGCAGAAGCCTTTGTCCCTGTTCCCCATCATAACCAGCCAGCCGTTGCCATCATCGTTGCCATCGTAGTCTGAGGTGATGTTGTACTTAATAGCAAATACCGTTTCGGCATTATCCTTACCGGCATAAGTAGTTTCCAGGCCATCGCCGGCTTCGTTCGGGGCAGAAGAAGCTGCCGGCCATAGGTTTTTGTATTCTTCAATCAACCCGTAATTTCCGCTGGCAATCACATCCTCTAAGCCCTGCAAGGCATTGGCCTTTGTCACCAATCCAACTAAATCATTTTTTCCGTAATATCCGGTGTAATACAGGTAAACACGGGCCAATAATGCTTTTGCAGCCCATTTATTCACACGTCCGGGAGAAACTGTAGCAGAACCATTTTCAGCAGCAAACATCAGATCCTTTGTAATAACGGTATACGTTGAATCCGGATCGGCTTGCGGGACGTTTTCCTTCGACGGGGAAGTCAGCAACGGAACTTTTTCCCAAATGCGTACCATGTCAAAATATGCAAGCGCCCGAATGAAACGTGCCTCCGACTCAATATTGGTCATCGCTTCTGTGTCGCCATCCCAATCAATTTGATCATATCTCTGTAACAACACATTACACCGGTAAATTGCTTTATAGTACTGTTTCCAGTTTCCTTCAAGCATATTTAAATCGGACGGGGAACGTTGCAAGTCGAACTCGTCCAAGGCCCGGTATCCATAACCATCGCCGTTTCCGGTTCCCCCAAAACAGTTGTCCGACAACACTTCGGACAGTATGGGAAAGGCAACGCCACCGTTGTACATGGACTGCATACCATCGTAACATCCAACGATAGCCAGTTCAGCATCTGCTTTTGTTTTGTAAAAGCTAAGTTCATTAAATTCAGTTATCGGCTCTACGTCCAGAAAACTTTCCGAACAGGCGCTGACAAACAGCATTAGGGGCAGCGCCAGCATATATATTGATATTTTTTTCATCGTTTTTTCTGTTTTTAGAATTTGACATTAACACCAAACATCACTGTTCTCGGACGCGGGTAATATCCAACATCGATACCTGACGCACCATCTTCCACTCCATAGCCAATCTCCGGATCCATACCATTGTACTTGGTAAAAGTGAAAGCATTCAGAACAGAAGTATACAAGCGCAATTGTCCGAGATTATTTTTGTGGATCAATTTCTTGGTAAAATCATAGCCCAAAGTTATGGTGCTGATTCGGAGGAAATCGCCGTCTTTGATAAAGATGTCAGAGAACTGGTAGTTTTTGTTCGTATCGGTTACACGGGGAATCTTGTTTGAAGTTCCCGCGCCATGCCAGCGCTCCAGGATTTCTGTGGTATAGTTAGATGAAAATCCACCGTGGTTCCGGTATGACTGAACAAGCTGGTTACCGGCAACGCCGTTGGCATCTAATGAGAAATCAAAACCTTCGTAGTCAAGGCCAACCGAGAAACCAAAGATGTAATCGGGGTTCGGGTCGCCAACCATGACTTTATCTTCATCATTGATCCGACCATCCTTGTTCTGGTCAACATAGCGCAAATCGCCAGCCGTGGCATTAGGTTGAACTACCCTTCCGTTGTTGGTATAGGCCTGAACTTCAGCTACACTTTGGAAAACACCATCTGTTTGCCATCCCCAGAAATAACCGATTGGGTAACCAGTTTCAGCCCGGTGGTAGAATTCCACTGCATTGGCATAAAGCATATTGGAGAGGCCATGCACAATACCGTCGCCGGTTGGCACACTGGTTACCTTATTTTTGTTTTTCGAGATGTTGGCATTAAGCCGGTAATTTAACTTACCAATGTTATTATGGTAGCCCAACGACAGCTCTATACCGTTGTTTTCCACATCACCACCATTAATGAATGGCGCTTCTGCTCCGGCAGTAGCCAACACAGGGGCCTGGAGTAACCAGTCTTTGGTACTCTTTTTATACCACTCAGCTGTAACATTCAGATGTCCGTTGAGTGCCCGGGCATCCAACCCGATATTCAACTGCTCTGATGTTTCCCATTTCAGGTCGGGGTTCCCCAAGCGGCTTGGGTAAGCGCCAATTGTGTTCCCGGAAGCATCAAAATCAGCGGTGCCAAAATAATAGTTGGATCCGGTAGAGGTTATTGGTGCCAGGAACCGGAAGTCCGGTACATTCTGGTTACCTACTTGTCCCCAACTGGCACGCAGTTTCAGGAAATCAACAATCGTGTTGTTCTGCATGAACGACTCGTTGGACATTACCCAACCGGCCGAAACAGAAGGAAAGTATCCCCAACGATTGCCCTTTGCAAAGTGGGAAGAAGCATCAGCACGGAAGGTGGCATTTACCATGTAGCGCTCTTTATAGTCGTAGCTTAAACGTCCGAAATACGAAAGCCTCATGTAGTCGGTATACGGAGCACCACCTAAGCCCAACAGTTGAAGATCTGTATTCGTGGCATTTGCAATGTATGCATGTTCCAAATCGGAGATTTTCAAATCTGAATTACTGGCATTGAGGTAGGAGCCTTTACTCTGGTAAACTGAATTACCCACCATAGCCGTGAAATTGTGTTCGTCAAGGCTAAAGTTGTAAGTCAGCACGTTATCCCAGGTAAGTGCCAGGCCTTTGCTCAAACTTTGAGAAGCAGAGTCGTGAAGGCGGAATGCATAAATCGACAAGTCGTACATCGGTTTGAACGAACGGCCTTCATTCACAGAGTAATCGTAACCGAACGTAGTGCGGAATGTCAGGTTCTTAATTGGGTTGAGCTCAAAATAAAAATCGCCAAAAATTTTCTGGTTATTGTTTTTACTTTGATTTTCCAAAACCATTACAGCGTAAGGGTTATTTTCACCTACAGACCAAGGGCTCCAGGTTTGCAGTGCACCGTTTTCATCGTAGTATTCAACACCTGCAGCGTTGTTCATGAAGTTGCCGTCTTTGTCGTACATGGGCAGGAAAGGACTGGCATTAAAAGCGCTTCGGAGTGAATTGTTATACTGGTTCCCAACACCAATACCATTTTTCTCGATGTAGCCCATCGTGAGGTGTTGCCCAACTTTCAGGAAACCGTCATACAGCTTGTGTTCGCTGTTTATGCGCAGGTTGTACCGATTGTAGTCCGAAACCGAAGGGCCTCCAACAATACCTTCCTGTCCGGTATACGATAGCGAAACGGAGTACACCGAGCTCTCAGAACCGCCGTTCATACCCAGGGTATAACTTTGGGTAACCGCATTGTCGTAAAGCATTTCATCCATCCAGTTCGTACCTTCGCCCATCGCTTCAATTTCGGACTGGGTGAAATAAGGTGCCTTATAATCGTTTATGGCCGATTCGTTCATAATCACAGCATATTCCTTAGCGTTGAGCAGGTCAACTTTACGGGCTACGTTTTGGAGACCATAATAGGCGTCAAAACTTATCTTAGCCGCACCTTTCGAACCTGATTTCGTAGTAATCAGGACTACACCGTTCGCCGCCTGCGAACCATAAATAGCAGCAGATGCAGCATCTTTCAGCACATCGATACTTTCAATATCAGCGTTGTTCAAATACGAAATATCACCGGTTTGAACCCCATCAACAACATACAAAGGACCTGTGTTCGAGATCGTTCCCTGCCCGCGGATAATCACTTTAATACCCTCGCCAGGTTGGCCTGAAGTTGATGAAATCTGTACCCCCGGAGTTTGTCCCTGCAGGGCCTGGAGCGGGCTGGTAGTACTGCGTTTCTGAAGGTCTTCCCCTCCTACCTGAATGGTAGCGCCGGTTACCAGTTTCTTCTTTTGAACACCATAACCAACTGCAACAACCTCTTCAAGCCCGATGGCTTCTTCCTGCATGGTTACATCTATCGTGCTTTTGCCTGCAACTTCGACTTCTGTCATCTTCATTCCCACAAAGGAGAAGACCAGGACAGCATCTCCGGGAACATCTTCTAGCGAATAAATTCCATCGATGTCTGTAATTGCTCCTTTTGTTGTACCTTTTACGACAACAGTAACACCGGGAAGTGGAGACCCTGTGTTATCGGAAACCCGTCCTGAAACTTTAAGATTTTGCTGTACCGAGGGGGATGGAATTTTTGATGATGACAGAACGATTTGTCTGTCAAGAATCATATAATTAATCCCATTTTCAGCAAACAATTGGTTTAAAACTTCTTTGATTTCAACATCCTGAATATTGACTGAGTAACTTCTGTCAACATCAATTTCATTTCGATTGTAGGCAAAACGATACTTTGTTTCACTTTCAATCTGCATAATGATATCCTCCAGTTTCATCTCTTTTACTGAAAGAGAAACCTTGGAACTTTGCGTGTACGCATCCAATGCAAATGATTGCATGATGCTGACCAACGATAGAACAAGAACTAGTCTCATAATCAAAAACGTTTTTTTAAAAGCATGATTATACCATGCCCCATACTTGTGATTTTTTTTCATAAATTTGAAAATTAGTAACGTTAAAAATTGCAATAGCTTTACTGATCCGCGGGATAGCATTGGAGGTGCTCTCCCGCTTTTTTGACTACATTAATGATTTACATAGGCTATTTTGTTTGTTATTATTATTTTCTTCTTTGTATAAGTGTTATCGCTTTGCGCTTTCCTTTCCTGAACCTGATATTTAATAGGAGCAATAACAGATAACAGTTTTAATGCATCGTCAAGCGATTCGTTTTCCAATACCAGTCTTACTTTTTCCTGTTCAATATCCGCCGCTCGAATCTCGAACTCAACATTGTAAAAACGGCTCAATTTCATGCAGGCTTCTTTTAAAGAAATATCTGTCATAACCAATTTTCCATCAATCCAGGCTAAAAAGTCGGAGGTATTGACCTGCGATTTCTCAATCTGGTTGTTCTCCGGATGATATACAATACGGTCATTGGGGACCATTTCTTCATCCACACCCTGATCATTTGACAACAACACGCGTCCTCTTTCCAATACGACTTCACAGGAGGGTTCGTTGCTATATGCCAAAACATTGAACCGGGTACCCTTCACTTCAATATTCAAATTAGTCGGTGTTTTGACAATAAAAGGAGATTTATTGTGTACGACATCGAAAAAGGCAAGTCCATCCAGCTTAACCACTCGGCGGTTATTCTCGTCCAACTGGTACTTGATCTCTGAACCAAAACCCAACCAACCAGTCGTTCCGTCGGGCAATTTAAATTGACTACGAAACCCGGTAGTTGAGATAAATTCAACTTGCTGATTTTCGGTAAAAGGAATGTTCTTACGCGTAAAATATAAACTTGCTGAAATGAGGATTCCAACTAAAAGGATAGCCGCAATTTGAGTTAGTCTGAAATTGAAATTTATTCTTTTAACAGAAGAAGCCGGGGAACTATTAATAGTGTAATAAAGCTTGTAGAAAACATGATCGAGATTATGAGGTGTTTTGTCACCCAGATCAAACTGTTCCCATTGCTCTTTGATTACCTGTTTGGTTTCTTTATTTAAATCTTTGTCCTCAAAGTATTTTTTAAGCATCTTCTGGTCGCGAAAGCTAAATTTCTGACCATAGACGTTGTCAATATGTCTTCGGTTGATTGCCATTGTTCCTTAGTCTGGTTAATAAGTAATATCAACAAGACCGAAAAACGTAGCCCTCAAAATGAGAAAAAATTAAAAAAAGTTAAAAAAAATTTAACCTTGTGTTTTTCCGGAAAACAAATACAAAAGTAATATTCCCGCTAATTCATTGTTTTCCTTCATTTTACTGATAATAAACTTCCGGGCAAGAGATAATTGCTTTTTAACGAATTGTTCGCTTAAGTCGAGCTGTTCTGCTATTTGGACGTTCTTCTGTTCCTCTTTATGACTAAGAATGAAGATTTCCTTTCTCCGTGGAGGAAGCAAATCAATAATCTCATTGATCTTTTTCACGAACAGCTGATAGTCCAGCTGGTCTTCGTCTTTGGTTGAACTGGCCAGGTATTCCTCGGCAAAAGCCTGGATGTATTTTTCTTCTCTGCTCTTCTTTAAAAACCGCTGCCGGATGTTATTGTAGGCTATAGTAAAAAGATAGGATTGAAAAGACGTATTTGAGCGAAGACTTTTCCGGTTCTCCCATATTTTCAGGAAAACTTCATTCAACAAGTCCTCTGCATCTTCTTTCTCATTCAGATACTTTAGAGAAAACTTATACAAACGTGGGCCATATTCATCAAAAAGGGCTTTAAACGCTCGCTTGTCCCCATTTTGAAGCCGATCAACCAGCACACTGTCCTTATGGTAATTATTTGAAGTCAAAGTTTCTGTTCGTTACTACAATTTTATTGAAAAACGCTGCAAAGCTAATAGAATTCTCAAAAGTAATTTGCGGCTCCATACAGTCCCAAGCTCATTCCGATGCAAACAACATATGTCAAACCTTATCCAAAACTTACCGGAACTGAATCATTCTCAATTATACACTAACAAATTTAGAAGTCTACATTAAATAAAAGGCATTTAAGTGAAGATTTTTGTCAGATGATATTGGCATCAACAAATAAATCACCTAATTTCGCTACTGAAAAACTAATTTAGTCGAAAAATGACATTAAGTAAAGACGAAATTGTAAAAAACGATATCCTGCTGGAGGCCCAAAAACTATTCAGGCAATTTGGCATAAAAAAAACAACGATGGATGAAATTGCCGCTGCATGCGGGAAGGCAAAAAGCACACTTTATCATTACTTCAAAAGTAAAGAAGAAGTATTTGATGCTGTGATTGACATGGAAATGATCAATCTGCGCAGACATGTGAAAGACAAGGTTGAAGAGCATAAAACGATGACTGACAAAATACGCACGTATATCATTGAATTTCATAAAGAAGTAGTCAATAAGGCCAATCTTTACCGGATTGTAAAACATGAATACCTGAATGAAGCCAGGACCAAAGCATATTTCACCAAACTGCTTGAGTTTGAAAAGTCTTACATCATCCGGATTATGGAAGATGGGGTTGATTCAGGCGATTGTAAAGGCATTGACCGAAACGATATATCCTGGCTGGCCGAAATCCTACTGGCCTCGTTTTACGGAACAGCCCAATATCTTGTAGAAAGAGAAGGAGAACTTGATATGGCGAAACTGGAAAAAGCCGCTCAACTATTTACATCCAAATTGTTTAGTTAATTTTTTTCAAACAGTATCGACTAAAATACCAAAACAGTTTTCAAATAAAAAACGTCAAAATTAATACACAATAGAGAGGCTTAAAATTTTAAAAAATGAAGTTCCTCTTTTTTTGAACAAAAACCGACCAAAATACAGATTTAGTATTATAATCGTAAAAAAACAGAGAATATGAAACAGATCATTTATTTACTAATCTTATGTGTGACCGTTTACAGTTGCACAACAAAAACAACAGCTGAAAACAGCGTGAATAAAGAAAAAGAAGGCACACTTGTAAAAATCAGCCAGGCAAGCCGGCAAAGCGAGAACTTCATACTGAATTACAGTGGCCTAACCGAACCGGTTTTAACCGTACCTCTCAGCTTCCAGCTACCTGGTACCGTTGAAAAAGTTTTGGTGGACGAAGGCGATCAGGTTCGAAAAGGACAAGTTCTTGCGATTCTGGACCAAACAACATTTCAAAGCGCTTACAATGCAGCGTTAGCATCGCAAACACGCGCACTGGACGCTTACGAGAGGTTGAAAAAAGTATACGATAACGGTAGCCTCCCCGAAATAAAATGGCAGGAGATCAAATCGCAGGTTGAGCAAGCCAACTCTTCGGCACAAATAGCGAAAAAGAACCTGGAAAATTGCAAAATCCTTGCCCCTGTCAATGGAACTGTTGGAAGCCGAAATATCGAAGCAGGTGCTACTGCAACCCCGGGAATCAGTGTCTTCAACATCATCACAACAAATGAGCTTTACGCCAGAATATCGGTTCCCGAAAACGAAATCAACAAAATAAAACCTGGGCAACAGGCCGATGTAACGTTTCCTGCTTTAGGCGAGGGAATTTACATTGGTGAAGTAGAAAAAGTTGCCGTGATTGCCAATACCATTTCAAAAACATTTGAGGTAAAAATCAGAATTAACAACCCAAAAGGCGAATTGCGCCCCGGTACGGTTTGCAATGTAAACTTAAGCCTAAACACGGGCAACAACACCAATATCCTGGTACCGGTACAGGCCGTTCAGAAAGACGCCTTCGGCAAAAACTACCTGTACCTGGTTGCTAAAAACGAAGGTATTGCTACACGCCGCGAAGTACAAACAGCAGGCATCATCAACAACCAACTTTGCATCACTTCTGGTTTAAATGAAGGTGAATACTACGTTGTTGAAGGACAGCAAAAGCTATCAGACAATTCAAAAGTCAATTTCAACTAAAACATTAAAAGACAGTGCCGGGAAAGCCATGAAGATTATCAATCCACAACGAAGCATTGCCTCAATATCCGGCCTGTCTTTTATTCAAAATATCTCACAATGAACAAGAAAATAAATTTCATTGAAGCTGCCATGAAATACAGGCAAATCATCCTGGCTTTTGTGCTGGGCATGATGGTGCTGGGAATTTTCGGGCTGATGAACATGCCACGCCGCGAATATCCGGAATTCACCATCCGTCAGGGTGTGATTGTTGGTGTCTATCCGGGCACAACATCGCTTGAAGTTGAAGAACAACTAACCTCGACCGTTGAGAATTACATCTTCGGCTACGAAGAAGTAAACAAAGCAAAAACACATTCCATCTCCCAGGAAGGAATGATGATCGTTTTTGTTGAGCTGAATGACAATATCCGCAATGCAGACAAATTCTGGTCGAAATTGCGCCACGGGCTCGACGAGCTAAAAATGCAATTGCCAACCGGGGTGCTTGCCTTAATCGGAAATAATGATTTTGGCGACACTTCAGCCCTGCTGATCACCATGTCGTCCGACAAAAAATCGTACCGCGAACTGGAAGAAGTGATGAAAGACCTGGAAGCAGACATCCGCAAAGTCAGTTCAGTATCCAAAATCAAACACTATGGAACCCAAAAAGAGCAAATTTACATCTACGTTCAGCAAAACAAGTTGAACGAGTTTCATATTGATCCGGCAACGGTTTTCGCTTCATTCAAAATTCAGGAATCACTCAACTATTCCGGCCAACTGGATAACGGCGAAATAATCATGCCCGTACACGTCCCTCCCCGGTTTAACTCAGAAGAAGATTTACTGAACCAGATCATCTACTCTGATCCGAAAGGGAATATTGTGCGGCTAAAAGATATTGGCCGGGTTGAACGAAAATATGAAGACCCGAAGAGCTTCATCCGAAATAACGGCAACAATTCGTTGCTGATATCACTCGAAATGCAAAAAGGCAACAACATTGTCCAATTTGGCGATGAAGTGAAAGAAGTTCTGGCAAATTTCGCAGGTAAAACGTCCGATGATGTAAAAATCAATATCATCTCAGACCTGCCGGATGTGGTGCACCACTCAATTTCACATTTCATGATCGAGTTCCTGATTGCCATACTGGCCGTGATCATTGTCACCATGATCCTGCTACCGTTCCGGGTTGCAGCAGTTGCCGGTGTTACAATCCCGGTTTCCATCCTGATCACGCTTGGTATTATGTCGCTTGTTGGCATCCAGTTGCACATTGTTTCGCTGGCCGGGCTCATTGTGGTGCTTGGGATGGTGGTTGACAATGCCATTGTTGTAATCGACAATCACATCGAAAAACTGGATCAAAACGAAACGCCCTGGAATGCGGCGTGGAAAGCAGCCACAGAACTGGTCATCCCCGTGCTGTCGGCAACTGCCGCCATTATTGCCGCCTTTTTCCCGTTGACGCTTTTTATGAAAGGAATGGCCGGCGACTTTGTCGGAACTTTCCCAATCACGATCGGAATTGCGCTCGGCATTTCAATGATCGTGGCCATTTTACTGGTCCCCTTCATGTGCTACATTTTCATCAAGAAAGGACTTCACAAAAAAGCTGACGAGAACACCAACACGAAAAAAAGCTTCCTGGACAAAGTGCAGGACAAATACGATGCAATGCTGGACTGGACATTCAGAAACAGCAAAGCAACTATCCTGGTCGGGATTTCTTCAGTAATCATTGGTATCCTGATTTTTGCCACCATCGAACAGAAATTGTTCCCGGCCATGGAGCGCAGCCAATTCCCTGTTGAAGTTTACCTCCCTGAGGGTACTTCGCTAAAAAAGACCGAAGCGATTATTGACAGCCTGGAAAGCATCCTGCAAAAGGATCCACGGGTTACCAATGTTGCCGGTTTTGTAGGAACAGGATCGCCCCGCTTCAACGATTTGTACGCCCCGCACATACCTGCCAAGAATTTCGGGCAACTCATGGTCAATACCGTTTCAAACGAAGCGACAATCGAGATACTGGACGAATACACGGAAAAATTCAGCAACGTATTTCCTGAAGCAGTTATTAAATACAAACAGCTGGCTATGGAAAGCTTCGATGCACCGATTGAAATCCGGGTTTCGGGCGACGACATTGCAGCGCTGAAAGTCATGGCCGGAAAAGTAGAACAAACGCTGAAATCCAATCCTGACGTTACCTGGGTGAGAAACGATTGGGGAGAAATGCGACATGGGATCAGTGTGCAACTCGACCGAAACAAAGCCAGCCAGCTTGGCTATGCAAAAACCCTCGTTGCAGCCTCATTAATGACCTCACTGGACGGTCTTCCGCTAACAACCATCTGGGAAGGCGATTACCCGCTTAAGGTTGTCATGCAAAAAGAAGAAGACCAGCGCGACAATATTGATGATCTGGAAAACCATTACGTTTCGTCGCCATTAACGATGCAGTCAGTGCCGCTCCGATCAATTGCCACACTGGAACCGGAATGGACTGAAGGCAGCATCGGACGCAGAAACGGGGTGCGCACCATCACGGTAAAAGCAGACATCAAACGAAACCTGATCCCAACGAGCGTTCTCAAGCGGCTTCAACCTGAAATTGAAAGCCTTGAGCATCCGGACAACCTCTCGATAACCTACGGAGGCGACCAGGAAGCAACCGAAGAAAACATGGTTCCCCTCACCTACTCGCTGGCCACCAGCATTTTGCTGATATTCTTCATCCTGATCATCCAGTTTAAAACCGCCCGCCGCGCCTTACTGATCATGTCAACCATGCTGATGAGCATCCTGGGAGCTGCATTGGGCTTAAAGCTGACCGGTTACCCGTTCGGCATGACCTCATTCATCGGGGTAATCGGCCTGGTTGGTATCGTGGTCCGAAACGGCATTATCCTGATCGATTACGCGATGCACCTTGTCACCAAAGAAGGTTTCAGCTACAAAGAAGCAGCAATTGCCTCCGGTAAACGGCGGATGCGGCCAATCTTTCTGACTTCGATGGCTGCCGCCGTCGGCGTTGTCCCGATGATCATCAGTGGTTCCCCACTTTGGGGCCCGCTGGGGGCAGTCATCTGTTTTGGAATGATTGTAGGCATGATCCTTACATTAACTATTCTGCCTGTTTTGTACTGGCGGGTTTCCGGCAACGGGCCAAAGCACGAAGAGCTTGCAGCTATTTAATATTTAAATGCAAATTGATATGAAACGAATTACCATATTTTCGCTGCTGATTGCAATCAGTGCCGTGCAGTTATCAGCCCAAAACCTATCGCTTGATTCGTGTAAGGTTTTCGCCATCGAAAACAACAAGCGGATCAAAGAGGCACACCTGAAAGTAAACGAGTCAACCGAAGTGCAAAAAAATGTCTTCACCAATTTCTTTCCGAAGGTAAACGCACAGGTAATGGCCATGAAAGCCAATGATTACCTGCTCGACATCACAACGCCCGAAATGAACCTGCCTGTTTACGACGGCAACCCGGCAAACCTGGCAACAGCCACGCAATTTGCCTATGTGCCGGGGATGGATATCCAGGCACTCGACTACCTCAACGTTGGTATGGTTACGGCCACCCAACCGGTTTATGCCGGAGGACGGATCCGCTCGGGCTACAAACTGGCAACTATCGGGAAAGAAGTGAATGAAGACGCCCTCAACCTGAGCACACAGGAGGTTGTTGTAAAAACAGAGGAATACTACTGGACACTGGTTGCCCTCGAGGCCAAAGAGAAAACACTGATCAGCTATAAAAATTTGCTGAACAACCTGTTAAATGATGTGCAGGTTGCGTACGATGCCGGATTGACGGAAAAGAGCGACCTGCTGAAAGTTCAGCTTAAGATCAACCAAATAAATGCCAACCAGCTGAAACTCGGGAATGGTATCTCCCTTGTTAGAATGGCCCTTTGCCAGCATATCGGCATCGAATACAACGAGACTGTCGATGTGAAAGATACGACTTTCAACATGCCTGAACCGGCGACACTATACATTGCGCCGACACAGGCACTGAGCAACCGCAGCGAATACCAAATGCTAAATAAAGCCGTGGAAGCAGAAGTTTTGCAAAAACGCATGACCCGTGGTGAGTTTTTGCCCCAGCTCGCGGTTGGCGTCGCCGGTCAATATCTCGACATGGCCGATAAGAACAATACATTCGGTATCGCATTTGCCACGCTTTCAATCCCTATTTCAGACTGGTGGGGAGGCTCGCACAAGCTGAAAGAACATGAAATTAAAATTGACGTGGCCCGGAACAACCTGGACGAGAAATCGGAACTACTGAAACTACAGATGGAAAAAGCCTACAAAGAGCTGACAGAAAGTTATGAGCAGATTGCCGTGGCCGAAGCGCTGGAAATGCAAGCCAATGAGCACCTGAAAGTCGTTAACGACAACTACGAAGCAGGCATCATGTCGACCTCTGATTTGCTGGAAGCCCAGGCCATTTTCCAGGAATCGCAGGATGGGCTGGTCAATGCCAAAAGCACCTATCAAATCAGGCAGGTTTATTACAAACAAGCCATCGCCAATTTGAATTATTAAGATATGGGAAACGGTGATTACTGAAAACTTCAACTAAAATTCCCAAAGGCTGTTCCGTTCGGAGCAGCTTTTTTTTATGCCTGTTGCATATCCAACAAACCTGGTAATCCCAAAACTACTCCCCTTTCCCGTTCTTCCGTTCACGGATGTTTTTCAAGGTGTTTTCGCTGTTTAAGTGGTATTTAAAATCGGCTTTTGAAACGCTGATTCGCTGGGAAGTATAAATGCCGGAATGTCCGCTGAAATAGTATGCAATAAAGCACGCAATGGCATAATAAAGCACGTGCTCGCCGCCAAACAGTTCAACTCCCATAATGGTGCAGGCCAGCGGTGTATTTGTAGCACCAGCAAAAACAGCGATAAAGCCCAAGCCTGCAAAAAGATCGACCGGGTTGCCGGTAAGCATGGCAACAGTGTTACCCAACGTGGCGCCAATAAAAAACAAGGGAGTTACCTCTCCCCCTTTAAAGCCGGTGCTCAATGTGACAGCCGTAAAAATTAATTTCCACATCCAGCTAAACGTATCGGCACCGCCTGGAGTGAATGCACTGACAATGCTAACCCCGTTTTCGTCGGGCGAAGTTACGCCAAGCCCCAGGTAATCTTTGGTACCAAGAATAAACGATAAGGCAATAACAACAACCCCGCCGATCAGCGGAATCAGAAACTTGCGTTTGATATACTTATTCGAAAGGTTCTTAATGGTGTGCGAAAGTTCGGAAAAGGCAAAACCGGCCAATCCGAAAAATACGCCCGCAACGATCACATAAAAAATCAAACGCAAATCGAAATGCAAATAGCTAAGCCCGGATGCTACATGATCATGAAAGTCAATGGAATAATGCGTGTGCCGAATTCCATAGGCCGAACAAATAATGTCGGCCATAAAAGATGCTAAAAAGGCTGGCAATAAGGCATCGTATTTTATCCGGCCAATTGCCATCACCTCAAGTGCAAATATGGTTCCCGCGATCGGGGTACCAAAAACAGCCCCAAAACCGGCAGCTACCCCCGCAATAAGCAAAATGCGAAGATCTTCCTTTTTCAGCTTCATTTTCTTGCCAATGAAGTGAGCCATGCTACCACCAATCTGTACAGCAGTCCCTTCGCGCCCGGCCGAGCCACCAAACAAGTGCGTCGCCACAGTTGTGATCAGGACAAACGGAGCCATCCGGGCCGGAATCCCACCTCCGGGCTTGTGAATTTCATCCATCACCAGGTTGTTGCCCGCCTCAGCATTCTTTCCTTTAAAACGGTACAGGGCCACAATAACAACCCCGGCGACCGGAAGGAAATAGAGCAACCAGCTATTTCCCTGTCTCAGCAAAGTAGCCTGGTCCAGCAAGTACAAAAACAAGGCAACCAACGATCCGGACACAAAGGCGACCGGCAAAACCAGTATAAACCAGCGGAGAACGTATTTCAATATTTCAAGCTGATCAAACGAATGTTGTATTTTTTTAATCATTTTCGATCTTTTCTTTCCGGCGGTCAAACTTCATCTTTTAAAAAGTGAAGCAAATATAGGCCAAAATCACCCACCGCTCAAAACAACCCCGGAGTGACGGGCCCTGACTATTCATCATTTAAAGAAAAGGAAACAAACTGAGCGGCAGCGAAAACTAGCGGTGACGAGGGCAGGTGGAGTCAAAAAAGAAGCTATGTTATTTCACGATGAGCTTTTGTACCGTTTTGTGATTGTTGGTGGTCAAACAAATAAGATAAATACCTTTAGGCATGCCTGAAAGACTCACTGTAAACTGCCCGGCTCTTGTTACGTTTTCTGTTTTGATGACTTTTCCTGACAAGGAAAGGATTTCAACTGTAAAGGGAAGGGAAGAAGCAGCTTGGTCAAATTGAATAGTCAATTGGCCTGTCGTTGGATTGGGAAACACCTTGAAACTTCCCGATTGACTGTTAATTTCAGAAATGCCGTCGGCAATATCGATAAAGCAACTATCAAAATCCTTTGCTTGATAAATCAAATTTTCGTTTTGGTGAAAGCATAGGAGTTGATAATCATGGCTGCTTGGCGTATAACCTAAATTCGTTTGGCGTAACAAGCCATCAGTGATACTGCCAATACCTTCAATCCAGATTTCATGGCTTTTTGTGTCCGAATAATTTTTGAGGGATTCTGTCAGATAGTAGATTTTTCGGGTTGCATTATTCAGAGTAGTTTCTTTCACAGAATCCAGAATGGAGATATAGATTAATCCCTGTTGGTGGATTTCGGATTCCATAGAGTCGTTAATCGCCAACCCAAAATCGTACAATAAAGTTTCCTGACTTTCTCCGTCCTTCGAATAAATCTGATCACCGTCTTGCCTCATGAAGAGTCCAGAAGGTTGCCAACTTTCAGGATTTAGACCACTCGATAGCAGCAATCTTTTATAGTCAATTTCATTGATGGTTGTATCCTCTCCAATTTTGTACCAAGTTGATTTGGTATAGGAATATGGATCGTCGGGATGAACATGAACATATTCAAAGTCATCCAGGACACTCCATAAATTTATGGGATTCAATAAGTCAAATTCAGAATTTGAAGAGGATTGTTGTCCCTTACAGAAAAGAGATACTAAAAGTAGTGTTGAAATAAATATTGATTTCATTGTAAAAATTTTTTACATACACAGGAGGATTTTTAAAAGTCCTCTTTTGCAATTATATCTACATATGTTTGGTCTTGTCTTTCTTTTCATCATCCTACCGAAAATAGGTGACACCTCTCAATTTATTTAGTATTTGCAACGGATCCTTGACATCCTCAATATGAGACTTCAAAGTTGAATCAGAACTATAAATGCCGGTGGCACTCCATACATCGCCATTCCCGAACACCATAAAGGTTCTGTTATTATTATACCAACCACTAAAGGTAAAACAGTCCGCCCTGTCAACTTCGGATTTTACAGCGTCACCCCATCCAAACGAAAGATAACATTTACTATAAAAGGTCGAATTGTTAGTGTCTGAAATATTTAACCTCGCTGCATTGTTGGCGGTTCCCCCACCAATAGCTAATTTTCCTGTACTCAATACTTTGATTTGGCAAAAAGAGCTTTGCCCTGTTAAGATAATTGCAATAACAAACAATAAAATCTTTCTCATAGTCTTTTGAATTTTGCATGAAAATCTCGGTTAATAAATTTTAGATGGGCAGAAACCCAATTTAATCTTTATTCTTCATGAATTGAAAAGGCACCCCCCCAAATATTATGCTAAAAAACATACCGCTGTTAATTGGTTCCACAAATATCTGGAAGGCGAACCTGCACCATACGACATGGACAAAATGATCAAAAATCAGGTTTTCAATTAAAAAATAAGCCAACCAAAAACACAAAAGTGGCATCGGTATTCCTTGTTTTTTCGGTACCGATGCCACTTTTCTTTATCTTAGTTGTTCCTAAAATTAATGTATCAAAAGAAATAGACGATGAAATTTGGACAAGTCAGCAATCCCGAGTTGGTTGATTTTACGCTTCCCGGCGATCATCCCAAAACAAGGGCAATTTTGGAAGCCAACGACAACAACAAGCCCCTGACCATTTATGTGGGGTGCGCCAAATGGAACAAAACGGATTTAAAGAATTTTTATCCACGAGGGACAAAAGATGAATTGACCTACTATTCCACGCAATTTAATTCGATTGAGTTAAATGCGACCTTCTACGGAATGCCTTCGGCACAACAAGTGATCACCTGGCGGGATAAAACTCCGGATCACTTTCGCTTTTTCCCGAAAATTACGCAAAGTATCAGCCACATGCGGCGTCTCAACAATGTGGAACAGCTGACAGAAGAATACTGTGACAATATTTGCCAATTCGAACAAAAACTGGGAATGGTTTTCCTTCAACTACACGACAATTTCGGATACAAGAATTTTGACAGGCTAATCAACTTCATCGGGAACTTCCCAAAGAGCATTCCTCTTGCTATTGAAATGCGTAATACCGACTGGTTTAATGATGAAAAAATTGCCAACGAAGTATATAACCTGCTCGAAAAACACAATACCACAAATATTATTGTCGACACCGCTGGCCGGCGCGACCTGCTGCACATGCGGCTAACAACTCCCGTCGCGTTTATTCGCTATGTTGGGGCCAACGAACCGGTAAGCGACCGAAAACGGATTGACGACTGGATTGACAGGCTAAAAGTTTGGGTTGACTACGGATTGCGCGACATCTACTTCTTTGTTCATCAAAACATCGAAAAAGAATCGCCACTCCTGTCAGGCTATTTCATCGATAAAATCAACCAAACATTTGACCTTGATTTGAAAAAACCGATGTTGCTGTAAGTCACAACTCTTTCAAACACGAGAACACAAAGGAACTGCACGCACGTTAAATTATTAAAATTTACCTAAATTTAGTTGCTTTACTTTCAAATATGAAACCTTCCCGGCAAATCGACCGCAAAGTGATAAAAATACCCGGGACATTACGATTCATCCTAAACTAAAGACATGAGAAAATCAACGTTCGTCCTGTTTTTTTTGCTAGTCACTATTTGTACCGGCAATTCCCAGCCAACTTTCATCACCAATGTTGAAAATCGCATTAACGAAAGTCTGGGCGGCAAATGGAAATACATCATCGATCAGTACAGCACCGGCAGTATTGGCTTCTCTCCTTTATATGAAAACAAAAAGCCAAAAGACAAAACCGATCGTGTTGAGTACAGTTTTGACCAGGCGCAAAGCTTGTGGGTACCGGGTTCGTGGAATGCCCAAAAAGATGAACTCTACTATTACGAAGGGAGCATCTGGTACCGCAGGATGTTTGATTACCAGCGTAAACTAAAAAACTCACGCGTTTTCATCTATGTTGGCGCGGCCAATTACAAAACGCAATATTCATTTAATGGGAAAAAACTGGGTGAGCATGAAGGAGGCTTTACTCCTTTTAGCTTTGAAGTAACTGATTTGATCAGGGAGAAAGACAACTTTGTAATCCTGGGCGTGAATAACCGCCGCGAAGTTGACTACATTCCCGGAATGGTAACCGACTGGTACAACTATGGAGGCATTACCCGCGATGTAAAGATCGTGGAAGTTCCGCAAAACTATATCGATGATTTCACCATCGCCCTGAAAAAGGAAACTGCCACGGCCAAAGAAAAAGAGATCGACGGCAAGGTGGTGCTCACCGGCAAGCAAATCCCGGGAGAAGCCACAATTTCGATTCCGGAATTAAATCTTTCGCAAACCGTGAAAATTGACGAAAACGGACAGGGCACATTCACCTTCAAAACAAAAAAGGTGATGCTGTGGAGTCCTGAAACCCCCAAACGGTATACCGTTGAAGTAAAAACCGACGAAGATGTTTTAACCGACCAGGTTGGGTTCAGGAGCATTGAAACCAACGGGAAGCAAATCCTCCTGAACGGAAAGCCAATATTTCTTCGTGGTATTTCCATCCACGATGAAAATCCTCTTCGTGCCGACCGGGCCAACTCGATTGATGATGCGAAACTGATACTGGGTTGGGCCAAAGAACTTGGCTGCAATTTTGCGCGCCTTGCCCACTACCCCCACCAGGAAAATATTGTACGCATGGCCGATCAACTTGGCATTTTGCTATGGGAAGAATTACCGCTTTACTGGGGGATCAACTGGAAAAGCGACGAAGTTTTGGAGAATGCCAAACGCCAGTACGCCGAAGTAATCCGCCGCGACAAGAATCGGGTAGCCACCATCATCTGGAGTATTGCCAACGAAACCACGCCCGGGGATGCCCGAAACAAATTTTTGGGTTCTGTTGCCGATTATGTGCGCGAACTTGACCCAACACGCCTGCTGAGCGCTGCCTGCAAAAAGGACCTGGCCATCGACGGACATCCGGACAATGATTACATGGTTAGTGACCCGATTGCCGAAAAACTCGACATTGTCAGTTTCAATGAATACATTGGATGGTACGGAGGCGCACCGGAAGAAAGCCGTAAAAAGAACTTTATTATTGCTTACGACAAGCCGGTAATCATCAGCGAATTCGGCGGTGGCGCCATCCAGGGTTTTCATGCCGATTCAACCACTCGTTGGAGCGAAGAATATCAGGAATACATGTACAAAGAAAACATTGCCATGTTTGAGCGTGTCCCGGGACTGGCAGGCATGACCCCGTGGATTTTGGCCGACTTCCAATCGCCGTTAAGACAATTACCCGATGTGCAGGATGGCTGGAACCGAAAAGGGGTTATTTCCGAAAAGGGCAAAAAAAAGAAAGCGTTTTACGTTCTTCAAAAATATTACGAAACGAAAAAGTAAACCAAGGAAAACAAATACGTTCAAAACCGGATGATCCTCTCGTCCGGTTTTTCATTTTGAACACAACAAAACGGCTAAAGCGTCCGCGTTTAGCGAACCACGTCAAACGAATGTGTGCCGGAACCAACATTTTCAATCACAACAAATTTACCGTCCGGTCTGAAAGTAACTTTTTCACCATCCATGGTCACCTGTTGTTTTTTCGACCAGTTGGGCAGATAAACATTGGCCGTGGTATTGGCCGGAATTGAAACTTCCAGATGGAAAGACTGTTCCGGCTGATTTTTAAACGAAACCAGCACCTCTCCCCTGATCGTTGGACATTTAATCTCAGCAAACTCTAAACTGCCGGGCTGCGGCTTAATACGGATTTTCTTAAAGCCGGGCTCAATGGGCTCAATTCCCATCAACTTACGCGGAATGATGTTGGCCGGCACCGCCCCCCAGGCATGGTTCCAGTCCTGGTTGGGTTTGTATTTGTTGTCCCAGGCTTCCATGGTGATCGTTGATCCTGCCCGGATCATGTTGTAC
>JBNKTK010000065.1:0-19800 GCA_050298035.1 Mangrovibacterium sp.
TTAAGTAGAATGTCTATTTCCATGGACGAAAGATAAAAACAATTCCTATCCATCCACCCGATTTATTAATTGATCCTCTGAGAAGGCAAGTATTCTATGTGCAAATGATATTTGACAATTATATGCCATATTTGTAACTTCACAAAAATTCATTTTCATAAGAATTGGGTTCAACAAATTTGGAAATAGAACTTATTAAGGCATTTAAAACAGGGGATGCCAAGGCATTTAAATTACTTTTTGACCGGTATCATGAGCGGGTGTATTCGTTCATATTCTCGTTATTGAAGTCAAGAGAAGACACACAGGAAGTTGTTCAGGAAACATTCCTGAAAATATGGGAAAACAGGGAACATTTTTGGGAAGACTATCCTTTTGAATCTTTACTTTTTAGGATCGCAAAAAATACTTCACTGAATTATATCCGGAAAAAGGTGAACCGGGCAGTGTTCGAGAAGCATTCCGGGTTTTTGGGTGATCTTCTGGAAAATCCGGCAGATCATTATATTCTTTTTCAGGAAACACAAAGCATTATCGAAACAATATTGAATGGGTTGCCCCAAAAAAGGAAAGAGATTTTTCTGTTGCAAAAGGTGGAAGGACTATCCAGACAGGAAATTGCGAAAAAACTGGGCATTTCGATTATTACTGTGGATCACCAGCTAAACAAGGCTAACAAACAAGTAAAAGAAGAACTTAAAAAGTTTAGCCTTCTAATGATCAATATTCTCTTCTTATAGGAATTTTCACTTTCTCAAAAAAAAATCAATTAAGGATGGCAGTTTTTTAAAGTTCAGGTGTATTTACCTATGACTTTAAGAAATACCTATGCAAACTGACAATAAAATACAGTTACTACAAAAATTTTTCAACGGCAACATCACAGATCAGGAATTGAAAACCCTTTTTGCTTGGTTGAACAGCGAAAAGGGAAGCTTGGAATATGAAATGCTGTCGAAGGGAAAATGGTTAACCGGTGAATTTGAACCCATTAAAAATATTGATTCTTCCAGCCTTTTTTCGAGGATTGAATCAAAGATGCAGGAGAAACAGCAATTGGGCAGAAAACAACTCCTAATCAAGTTGAGAAATGCAGCTGCTATTTTTGTTCTTGGCCTAATACTTCCGTTAACATATTTCACAATCCTGAACCCACTGAGGTCAGATAAACAGATAACATACTTTAAGGAATCCTTGTCGAACGAGAAAGTCAGAAAAACAACGCTGCCTGACGGAACAATTGTCTGGTTAATGTCTGGAAGTACAATTACTTATCCGTCAGATTTTTCAGTGAGTAAGACCAGGAATGTTGAAGTTCGCGGCGAGGCTTTCTTCCAGGTTGCCCACGATGTGTCCCACCCTTTTGTTTTAAACATGGGGGAAGTTGGGTTGAAGGTGGTTGGAACAAGTTTTAATGTGATGAATTATGATGACGAAGATTGTATTAATGTCGTTTTGAAAACCGGAAGGGTTGATCTGTTTAAAGGACAATATGAAGGAAACAAGCAGTTTGTACAGATGGTTCCCGGTCAATTGGTATCTTATGAAAAAGGCAGTCTGAAATTCCTTCGCAGCGATGTAAATGTTGATAAATACACTTCATGGATTGACGGAACACTCCTGTTCTCGGATGATCCGCTGGCTGATGTGCTTAAAAAACTGGGACGGTGGTATAATATTGTCATTGAAATAAAAAACCCCAGAGTATCCGATTTCCCATTTACTGCAACGATAAGAAATGAAAACCTGGATCAGGTTGTTGACCTCCTCAGATTCTCAACTCCCTTTAAGTATTCAATATCGAAGGCCGAAGGGATGACTAAACTTACGATTGATCGCTAATGATGTCTTAAAAACTTAACTAAAAACTTATGCTTATGAGATGAAAATAACCTAAATGAAAAAAAGGAGATGTAAACATCTCCCTCCTTGTAATTTATGCCTTTTCTAATTACCAGTCAGCAAAAGGCAGAAATAACCTGAATTATAAATTCAAATCATTACAAAACTATGAAAAAAAATTGTTGTTCAATGATTTCCCTACTCTTATGGGTATGGAAACGTAAAATAGTATTTATCATGAGATTAACCTTTCTAATAATCTTGCTTTGTGTGTTACAATCATTTGCAATAGACACTTTCTCGCAAACCCAAAGGTTAAGCGTTAATCAGAAGAACATTAGTGTTGAAAGCATGATGCAGACTATTGAAGACAAGACTGACTATTACTTCATGTATAGTGCTTTAGCCGTGGATGTTAAAAGAGTAGTTGATATTGATGTAACTAACAAAACAGTATCGGAAATTCTGGATGAAATCTTTGAAGGTACAGATGTTACCTACAAGATTAACGGTCGTTTGATTGCTCTGGCTAAAAAGGGAGAATCATCTTTTGTTCAGCAGGTAACTAATGTTTCCGGTCGTGTGATCGATACTTCCGGGGCACCTCTTCCCGGGGTAACAGTAGTTGTAAAAGGTACAACCAACGGAGCAATTACTGACCTGGATGGGAAATATACCATAGGAGATGTGCCTGGAGATGCTGTTTTGATTTTTTCTTTTGTGGGAATGAGTATTCAGGAAATATCTGTTGCAGGGAAAAGTACTATAAATGTTACCATGGAAGAAGTGACAGTTGGACTAGGAGAAGTCATTGCCATTGGTTATGGTACGGTTCGTAAAAGCGATATCTCGGGTTCTGTTGCTTCAGTCAATACTGAAGCAATGATGAAAAAAGCCCCAACAAACATTGGTCAGGCATTACAGGGAGCTGCCGCCGGTGTAATGGTTACAGCGCAAGATGGAGCTCCTGATGCAAACACAGCCATTCGTATTCGTGGTGTGGCTACCATTACCGGGAGCGCTGATCCCTTATATGTTGTTGATGGCGTAGTGGTGGGTACCAATGCTAATTTTCTTGCTCCGGGTGATATTGAGAATATTGAAGTACTGAAAGATGCCTCTGCTACTGCTATTTATGGTGCTGCCGGTGCCAACGGTGTAATCATGATCACAACCAAAAAGGGCAAGGCGGGTGTTTCAAATATTACTTTCTCTGCCGATTTTGGGGTACAGACTTTAGCCTCGACACTGGACGTTGGGGATGTGGATCAATATGCAAGAAATATACGCGCGGCACGGGTAAACGATGGTGGAATTTTGGATAATCAAATCTTTGCTCAAGAATATGATGGAAAAAGAAAAAACATTGACTGGCAGGATGTAATGACACGCGTTTCACTAAAACAACAGTACAGTCTTTCGGCATTGGGGGGAACAGAAAAAACAAAACATAATTTCTCTTTGAGCTATCTGGATAATGAAGGTATTGTAATTAATTCGAATTATAAACGTTTAACAGCTCGTCTTAATATCGTTACAAATGTGGCCGATTTTATCGAGCTTGGTGGTGACCTTAGTTTTACGCATACCGAATCACACGGTAGTAATGCAGGACTGGGTAACAATGGTAACCTTTCTTCGCTCCGCGACTGGGCTTTTATGGCTCCCACCATGGATTATGTTGATCCGCAAACCAATAAAATAGTAAGTCCCAATGTTGTAAACCCGGATGGAACATATGGCGTTCCGGAACAAGGTGATGTAGGTTCAAACGATTCATATTTGGGGAATAACATTTATGCTGAGCAGATGGAAAATACTGGTATTACTAAAAATAACCAGACACTTCTCAGCGCTTATGCCAATATTAAACTAGCTAAAGGATTAACTTTCAGGACTGTTGCATCTTATAATTTTTCTGCAAACAACTGGTACAACTTCTGGGGTAACAAAAAGCGATATTTCCCTGATGGTACAGAAGTTAAATTGTTTAATTACGATTCCAAATATTATCTGGGGATCAACAACAGCAATTATAACACGATTGCGATTGAAAGTTACTTGACTTACAATTGGAAGAACGACATTCACGATTTGACGTTGATGGCCGGTAATTCTGAAAGCAAAGGATTTGGAAACTGGAGTAACGCTTCTGGAAATGATTTCCCGGGTGACAACATCCGCGATGTCAGTTTGACTAAAGATCCTGCAGCAAGGACTGGTGCAGGAGCTTATAATGCGGATGTTCGGGGAATATCTTATTTTGGTCGTATCCAATATGTTTTGAAGGATCGTTATATTTTAACCGGAACTTTTCGTCGTGATGGTTCTTCTAACTTTGGTGTAGATAACCTTTGGGGTAATTTCCCTTCTGCAGCGGCAGCCTGGCGTATTTCGGAAGAAAACTTCATGAAAGCCGTTACTGCTATTACGAATCTGAAACTGCGTTTGGGATGGGGACAGACCGGTAACTCAGGAAATATAGCTGGTAAAGCCGTTACTGCATTAACATCTGACAAGATTCAATATTTCTTTTATGGGCAGAATGGGCAGTCGGGTATGAATACGACCAGACAATTAGCTACCGGTTATGCGCCGACATTAGTTGATACAAGGTTGAAATGGGAGACCAATGAGCAAAGCAATATTGGTCTCGATTTAGGTTTGTTGAATAGTGATTTGAACTTTACCCTGGATTATTTTATAAGGACATCAAAAGATTTGTTGTTGTATCAGACGATACGTCCTTCAGCAGGCTATGAAAAAGTTTATACCAACTACGGAGGAATCGAAAACAAAGGGTTTGAATTCAGTGTTGACTACAAAAAGAAGATTAACAGCGACTGGACAATTGGCGCTACTTTGACCGGTTCAACGATTAAAAACCGGATCAAATCAATAGGCCGGGATATTTTTAACGAAAATACCAACACGACAAACGATGGTTCCAACGTAGGTGCAGTCGGCGCTCCCTCGGGTACACACTGGAACGGGCACTCCATTATGCGTGAAGGTTATGCCGTGGGGTCATTCTGGGGATATCAGGTAGAAGGTATATATCAATCTCAGGATGAGATAGATGCGGCTAACGCTGATGCCATAGCCAAAGGCCACTCAGGGGGATACAATAACGGTACAGCTACTGTTCCCGGTGATTTCAAGTATAAAGACCTTAATGGCGACGGGTACCTTAGTGAAGAGGATATGACTGTTCTCGGCAATGGTTTCCCAAAACTAAACTACGGTTTGACCTTAAATGCATCGTATAAGAATTTTGATTTGTCGGTTTATTGTTATGGTGTTGCAGGTGTTAAAATTAATTCATATTCTGCAATGACACTGTCCAACATGTTCCCAAGCGATAATGGTACTACCCCGAACATTTTGAAAGAGGTGGCTCAAAGCGCCTGGACTGAACAAAACCATAGCACAACAACGCCGAGGCTGTCATTCCTGGATTTGAATAACAACATGCGTGGTTCTGATTATTGGGTTAAAAAGGGTGATTTCTTCAAAATTAACACGGTTCAGCTTGGCTATAATTTTAAAGAAGTACAATTGAAGGCGCTGAGGTTGCAAGGTGCACGTTTGTATGTTGCTGTTCAAAACCTGGCTACATTCTCAAGCTATAACAAATATGGCGATCCGGAAGCAGGGCAAGGGAGTGTGCTGTATACCGGGTTGGACACAGGGCGTTACCCGATGGCAAGGACTTATTCATTTGGCTTGAATGTCAAATTTTAATATTGTCAAACATAAGTAATGATTACTATTATGAAAAAAATATCAAAAATATTATATACGCTTCTAGGTGCGACAATCCTTATAGGGGTAAGCTCCTGTAAAGAGGATTTTTTGAAGGTCGATCAGTATTCCTTGTTGGCTGCCGACCAAATGTTTAAATCAGACGAAGATGCCAAAGCCGGTCTGGTTGGTTGTTACACAATGATGCTCCCGAATGATATTAACGGGGACTGGGGGATCAAACCAAACTTGTTTATCGGTTGTCACCCTACCATGGATACCCAGGCAACAGGTTGGGACAAAAAGTGGAACCAGCAAATATGGGATGCCGGTAGCCCGGAACTTCTGACGGGTTGGAAACAGGCCTACGCTGCTATTTCCAGGTGCAATGATTTCCTTGCTGGTCTTGCAACGGCAGAAAAAGTCACACCTGAAGTAAAAACTTCACTTGACGGACAGGCCCGGGGTATTCGTGCTTTCTTTTATATGTGGCTGGCAAAAGCTTTTGGCCGTGTACCGATGTTGGCAACAGGAGAAACCTACATTAGCACACCTGCAAAAGCCCGCGCTGAAACCTATGAAGAGATGTGGGCCTTTATTATCGACGATTTAAAAATTGCAGCTGATGAATTGGAATGGGATCCGGCGGACGGACAGTACGGACGTATTACCAAAGGTTTTGCCCTGTCGTACCTCGGCGAAGCCTATATGTGGATGGCCTACCGTGTCCCGGAACAAGCTACTGAAAATTACACTTTAGCTGCAGCAGCGTTATTGGAAGTAATTAACAGTGGTAAATATGAACTGAACCCTTCTTTTACCACCTTGTGGGATCCGGGTGCAGTATGGACAAAAGAATGTATTTGGGAAGAAGTTCTCGATGAAGGATCACAATGGAACCAATGGTCTAATTTATCACAGGCTCACAACTGGATGGTCCATTTTGTAGCACCCCCGCCTGTAGGTGGATGGGGTACCTTGTACCTCTCGTGGGAATGGTGGAGTATATATGAACCAGGCGATAAACGTCGTGAAGCTTCTGCTGTTACCGCCAAAGTAACAGATATAGATCCGGCATGGAAGTCCGCCACGAACTATGGTTACAACCCGTATAATCAGGTTGATTACACTACTAATCCTGCCAATGTGCATTATCACTGGTTACAGGGTGGCGAAGCTGCTCCTGCCATCTGGAGTTTGAAATACTTCCGTACAACCCGTGCGAACTATCAGGCACCCTGGGCACCTCAGCAGGTATATTACAAGCGTTATGCAAATGTTTTACTGGATTATGCCGAATGTTTGTTCCGTCTGAATGGAGCAAATGATGCCACCGCCTGGGGGTATATTAACCAAATTCGAGATCGTGCCTGGGGTAATCAGGAAGTTGGAAAGGAAGCTGCTTTGACTGCGACCTATCTTCCCTACTACCAGAACATGGCCCAATTCTTTATTGGCAACGGTGCTACAGATATCGTTCAACCAGAGACTTATCCTCTTCCTTTCAACACGGCTACTGTAACTGTCCCTGATGCACAGACTTATTATACACAATTGAAATCAGACAAGGGTTTTGCGTCTCCAGCTTGGTTAGTTGCCTTGGGACAGGAACGTCGTAAGGAATTCAATGCCGAATGGTGTCTGGCTCAGGATTTAATCCGTTCCGGATTTATCGAAGATCACGTCAATATCAGTTATCCAAAAGGAGTAGGTAACCAGGATCCAAATCAACAACTTGACAACTGGCATACCTATCGCAGCTTCGATTTTGATATTCGCAAAATGGATATGCCGATCCCAACCGATGAGCTGTTGAAAAACCCGTTGTGCGATCAAAATGATGCTTACAAATAATGTAAGAGATTCGATTAATTTTTTAGTAATACAATCCTTATAGATAATAAAAAGGGGGAATCCCAGTGAGTATTCCCCCTTTTTTATCGTATGACTGTCTTCTTTTCCTTTATCAATAAAGAACGATGCTGTTTCTGTGTGAGCAATCAAGTGTTGCTTTCAAAATAATGGATATTATTGGAAAAACAGCTTATATATCTGAATCACCAGAGGTGAAATCAATTGCACAACCGTTTTAGCGGAGCGGAAGTAATTTGGGATATATTTTGCACCTTTTTGGTGTTGATATGCCAGGTTTATCTATATTGAAAATAATATAGCTTCTATACATAAAGGCTCATTCGTGCCTGAAACTAATTTTAGGTTTGTTTGCTTTGCCTGAATATCAGGCATCCCCAGACCGAAATATTATCGCTGATCTGCTAATAATTCAAACCAACTATAATAAAACCTAAAAACTAATCTTATGAACAGGAGTTTAGCATTTAAGCATTTGTTATTGCTACTTTTTTTAATTTGTTCGGGCTTCTCATTCGGACAAAATCTTCAAATCAACGACCTGGAATATTTTGAAACCCCCGGTGTTAATGTGCTGGTTTTTAGTAACCAGTATAACGGGATGTTTTTCGATGAAAAAACGGCCGGGATTGAACTGATACATCACGGGGTACGAACAGCTACCGGCGGTGGTGTAAGGTTGCAAAACACACCGGAACAGTGGGATTTGGTGCCGAAGCTGATTGACCGAAAAGTGGATGAAGAGAATGAAAGTATCGAGGTCACTTTGAGGTATGAGGCATTTGACTTCGATTCAAAAGTAAAAGTTACAGCGAAAGATGGCGGTGTTGAGATAAGCGTTTATTTGGATAAACCACTTCCTGAGAAATTGAACGGGAACGCTGGTTTTAACATGGAATTTCTTCCAGCCTCCTACTTCGGGAAAAGCTATTTGGCAGATGGTAACCCCGGCTATTTCCCATTGTATCCATCCGGTAATACTAAGATTGGACAGTTAGATAAGAAAATCCATCAGTTTGCTGATCACACTACATTTGATGACAGGGGTAGGGGCGAATTTATTTTGCCCGACCCAATGGCAACCGGAAAAACAATTGTACTGGCGCCAGAAGACCCTGAACGCAATGTGAAGATCCAATCGGAGGATGCTGATATTATGCTTTTTGATGGCCGAAACCTGGCACAAAACGGATGGTTTATTGTTCGTAGTTTGCTCCCGTCTCAAAAAACAGGAAAGGTGTTGAGTTGGTATCTGGAACCTCATGCCATTTCAGGTTGGAAACGGGCACCGGTTATCCAGTTTTCACAGGTGGGCTATCAACCTGGTCAGGAAAAAACAGCAGTTATTGAACTGGATAAAAATGATATCCCTTTAAAAACGGCATCCCTTTTTCAGGTCACGCAAGATGGCAAATATGTCGAGAAGCTGAAAGCTGATGTAGGGCCATGGGGAAAATACATGCGGTATAATTACGTGAAGTTTGATTTTAGCTCGGTAAATGATCCCGGAGTATACTTTATACAGTACGGCGATCAAAAAACAAATACATTTTCTATTGCTCCCAATGTGTATCACGATATCTGGCATCCAACGCTTGATGTTTGGTTCCCCGTGCAGATGGATCATATGGAGGTGAACGAGGCCTATCGGGTATGGCATGGTTTGCCTTATTTGGATGATGCTTTGCAGGCGCCGCTCAACCATCAGCATTTTGATGGCTACAGCATGGGGGACACAACCGATACAAAATACAAACCGTTGGAGCGTATTCCCGGCCTGGCAGTTGGCGGGTGGTTCGATGCCGGCGATTTTGATATCCAAACCGGATCGCATTGCAATGCCGTGCTGAGCCTGGTAGATGCCTGGGAGAACTTTAAGCCTGACCGCGATGAAACCTATGTTGACCATGCCACCCGTTATGTCGATATTCACCGACCTGACGGCAAACCCGATATTTTGCAGCAAATTGAGCAGGGCACTTTGAACATGGTGGCACAGGTGAAAAATATTGGTCATCCGGTAAGGGGCATTATTGTTCCTAATCTTCACCAATACCACCACCTTGGCGATGCATCAACAGAAACAGATAATTTACCGTACAATCCAAATCTTAAACCATACCAGTCAGACGGAAAGTCAAGTGGTACAATGGACGACCGTTGGGTGTTTACAACCCGGAGTACTTTTCTTGATTATTACACCGCCGCAGCTTTAGCCGCAGCTAGTCGGGCTTTGACCGGGTATAACGACACCTTGTCTTATCAATGTTTGTTTTATGCCAAAAAATTATGGGAGGAAGATGAGCATATCGTTGAAAAAGATACTTCACGGTTTGTTGCAAGGTTCAGTAGTATAATGAAAAACTCGGCAGCACTTCAGTTGTATATTACCACGAAAGACGAACGTTATGCGCAGCAGTTCAAAAAGGCCATCTAGCCAATGCTTGACCAGTCGGTTATGTTTGGGATGACAGCGGCGCTTCAGGCATATCCATACATGAATGAAGATTACCAAAATAAGTTAAGGGAGTATGTTGTCCGTTATAAAAAGATGTGCGATGATTTGAATACCGACAATCCGTATGGTGTGCCTCTGTCCGGTGGCGGATGGGGCGGAAACGGTCGTATTATAAACTGGTCGACAACGAACTACTATGCCAACAAAATCTTCCCCGATATCATAAGTCCTGAATATGTGTATAAAGGTCTCAACTACATTTTTGGTTGCCATCCGTACTCCAATATTTCCTTTGTTTCGTCGGTGGGAACGCACTCAAAGAAAATTACCTATGGCAACAACAGGGCCGATTTCAGTTTTATTGCTGGTGGGGTAGTTCCCGGGGTGTTGCTGCTAAAACCCGATTTTCCCGAAAACAAAGAGGATTGGCCATTCTTTTGGGGTGAAAACGAGGTTACAGTAGGAATTTGCGCCGACTACATTTTGCTTTCGGTTGCTGTAAATCAATTAACCGGAGGCAAATAATTGAAAGTGGTTCAAATGAGAAATAGCCCAATCTGTTTTTTGCAGATAAACAATGTCTTGGTATAAAATCCGATTAGCGGGCAACAATTCACTGCTGACTGGATTTGATTTTCAACCTAAAATTTGACAACCTAACTTAGTAAATCATGAAAAATATCCTTTTGACAATTTTGACTACTCTGCCTTTTTTCCTGAGTGCACAGACCGCTAAAATTAAAATTGATGTCAATCGCACAATTGGAGTGATCGATCCTAAGATTTATGGTGTTTTCATGGAGCCGATTGATTTTAGCCAGAGGAGGCAGGTATTACCGGGAGTGCCAAACAATACACTCTACGGTACTTTGTATGATCCGTCCTCACCGCTTGCTGACGAAAATGGGTTCCGGAAAGATTATATAGAAGCAATGAAAGAGCTAAAAATAACCAACATGCGCTGGCCGGGCGGAAACTTTGTGATGGGCTATAACTGGCAGGATGGCATTGGGCCAAAAGATCAGCGGCCTGCCCGAATAAACCTGGCCTGGGGCGGAGTTGATAACAATCATGTCGGAACCGACGAATGGTTTGCGCTCAATAAATCAATCGGAAGTGAAAACGTGGTCTGTGTGAATTTGGGTCTTAGTACAATTATGGATGCTTGTTATTGGCTTGAATACTGTAATTACGGTAAGGGAACTTATTATTCGGATTTGCGGATTAAAAATGGTCATGCAGAACCGTATGGCGTGAAAATTTGGGACTTGGGCAATGAAGTTGACGGAGCGCCGTGGGAATTGGGACATAAAACGGCTGAAGATTACGTCAAAATTGGAAGGGAAGCAGCAAAGGCTATGAAATCCGTCGACAATACGATCAAGTTTGTGGCTTCCGGATCACATCGTACTATGAAGAAACAGGCCAATGGGTAGAGTGGAACAGGAAGGTGCTGACAGGTTTGGGCGATATGATCGAGTATCTTTCGATTCACCGCTATTGGGAGAATTCGCCTGACTACTATACTTTTATGGGACAAAGCTCCATGGATTTTGAAGAAAAGATCAACGTAACTGCTGCCGAAATTGAAGCCGTGAAAGCAATGAAAAGTTTTGAAAACCCGATCTATATTTCGGTTGATGAGTGGGGTACTTTCGGTCGAAATTTTTTAACTGTTTTGCCCATTGCACAATGTTTGAACTCTTTTATCCGTCATGCCGATGTTGTGAAAATGGCAAATTTCACGATGCTTACTTCATTGTTGGGGAGCGACAAGGAAAAAGGAACATTCAAAACCCCGCTAACCAATGCCTTCAAATTGTTTTCTACCAATTGTCTTGGAAATTCCATCGATACCTATGTTGAATGCGATACTTTCAATACCGAAAAATGCAAAGGCATTCCGTACCTGGATGTTACTTCTGTTTATTCCGAAGAAACAAATTCAGTATTTATTAATGTGATAAACAGGCATGAGGACAAAGATATCGGTACTGAAATCATTAGCAATTCGGGAGAGTTCTCCGGGCAATCCGAAATCAGCATATTAAATGCTGCATCGCTTGACGAACCATTCTCGTTCGATAAAGAGGAACAGTATTCACCGGTTGTAACGGAAGTAAAAACAGCAGGGAATAAATTGTCGTTTTCATTCCCTCCGCATTCTTTCACACAAATAAAAGTTAAACTTAAAGAATAGAGCCAATCTTTTTTTGTAGCCTATGAATGGCTGAGCTGACAAAGGCGCTTTTGCCAATTTGCGCGTTTGCTTTTTAATGAATAGACCCAATAAATTTCTGTAGGGGATACTTAGCCTGTAAGTCAAGTGATTTGCAGGCTTTTTTTATTGAGCCAACTCATGCGAAAGCTGTCGATGCTTCAAATATCATATAAGAAACAGTTTGTGGAAAATAGGCCCCAAGGTGCTGTCGGACAAAGTACCGGAAGAAATGTTTCAGGTTTTTAAAGGCTCCAAAATGGAACAGGATCATAATGGTTATCAAGCACTATCTCACAAACTTTGTGAATGATTAAGAGGCCATCTCTTTTGAGACAGCCTCATTTTATTTTATCAAGCTCTTCCTGAAGTTCTTTTTCTGCTGCGGCAATCACCGATTCAAATTCCTCAACATGCGACTCGTAGGTTTCAATTTCAGCCAATTGCTGTGTTTTCAATTGAAGTTGTTTGAGGCGTATGCCCAGATCATTCATCCCGAATGTCATAACCGATGCTTTGGCTTTGTGGGCAAGCTCACCAAGTTCTTTGTATTGCTTATTTTCCAGGTAATTTCTGAGTCCATCCCTGAATTCGGGGATTTGATCAAAAAACATTTGTATAAATTCTTTCATGATTTCCGGTTCACCACCGGTGACCTCTAGCAGGTAATTTAAGTCTGTGAATCGTTGCGTTCCCATATTGTTAGTCGTCTTATTCGGTATACAATATTAGCAAAAATATGGGGATTATTCTATTGAGTTTGATAAATGGCTGAAATAAATCAGAGTCAGGATTGCTGACTTTTTTCATGAATTTATGATCTTTGAAGCTCTATTTTTACAAACCCAAAAAAATATTGAATGAAAAAGACAGCATTTAATCAAATACATAAAAATGCCGGTGGAAAAATGGTTGAGTTTGCAGGTTTTGAGATGCCTGTTGAATTTAGCGGGATTAAAGATGAACATATGACAGTTCGCACCGGAGTTGGTGTTTTTGATGTATCTCACATGGGTGAGTTCTGGGCAACCGGGCCTCATGCTGCAGAATTGGTACAATATGTTACCACGAATGATATTCATACACTGAAACCCGGGCAGGCACAATATTCCTGTTTCCCGAACGGAAAAGGTGGCATTGTGGATGATTTGCTGGTTTATTATTTCGAACCCGAAAAGTATATGTTGGTTGTTAATGCGGCCAATATTGAAAAAGACTGGAACTGGATCGTTTCGCAAAATAAATTTGGCGCTGAATTAGAGAATGTTTCCGATCAGGTCAGCCAATTGGCTATTCAGGGGCCAAAAGCCGCACAGACACTCCAGAAATTAACTGATGTCAATCTAAGTGAAATTAGATATTACACTTTCGTTACCGGTAAATTTGCCGGAATTGATGATGTGATCATCTCCGCAACAGGTTATACCGGTGCAGGAGGTTTCGAGCTTTATTTCCCTAATGAGTATGCCGAAGCAATGTATACGGCTATTTTCGAAGCCGGTGCTGAATTCGATATTAAACCGATTGGACTTGGTGCCCGTGATACCCTGCGCCTGGAGATGGGATACTGCCTTTACGGGAACGATATTGATGATACCACCTCTCCGATTGAAGCCGGTTTGGGATGGATTACCAAATTTAACGGAAACAACAATGACTTTATCGACAGAGACCTGTTGCTGGTTCATAAGAATGAGGGGGTAAACCGAAAATTGAGAGGCTTTGAGATGATTGACCGGGGCATTCCGCGTCATGGCTACGAGCTGACCGATGAAAACGGCAACCCGATTGGTGTTGTGACATCAGGGACCCAGTCGCCTGTTTTGAACAAGGGGATTGGGATGGGGTATGTTGCCAAAGCATACTCGGCCATCGGGACTGAAGTTTATGTTCGTGTCCGTAATAAATTACTGAAAGCAAAAATTGTAAAGATACCATTTGTAAGTCCGCAATAAGGGGGGAACTTACAACTTTCTAACCCGAAACCCGTCAATTATTTTGGCGGGTTTTTTTATTGTTGCCGTTCGATTATCTTTGCGGCAAAAATTCTGATTTGTTGACAATGAAGAACGCTAAATTCCGGTTGGAAACCTGTTTATCCCCTGCAATTTATCCGAAGCATGCGAGTGATGAAAATATCGTGGTCATTGTTGATATTTTAAGAGCAACTTCGGCCATTTGCACGGCTTTTCACAACGGTGTAAAAAGTATCATTCCTGTTTCAACAGTGGAAGAGGCGCGTCAAAAAAAGGAAAACGGGTACATTGTTGCTTCCGAGCGGGATGGGTATGTGCTTGATTTCGCCGATTTCGGGAACTCACCGTTCAATTTCACCGAAGAAAAGGTTCGCGGACGAGAGATTGTTTATTCAACAACAAACGGCACGCGCTGTATCCATATGGCTGCCCATTCGAAAGCAGTGGTAATAGGATCTTTCCTGAACCTGACTGCACTGAGTGACTGGTTGATTGAGCAGGATGCTCCGGTTTTAATTTTTTGTGCTTCATGGAAAGACCGCTTCAGTCTGGAAGATACTATCTTTGCCGGAGCACTGGCTGAAAAATTACTGGCTTCGGGGAAGTTCGAAACAATCTGTGACGCTGTTACGGCATCACTGGATTTGTGGTCGCTGGCTAAAACAGATTTGCAGAAATATGTGCTGAAAGCAGCGCAAAAAGGGCGGTTGGCTGAAAAAGGACTGGATGATTGCATTAACTTTTGCCATCAACCTGATTTTACCTCAGTTATTCCGTTTTATAAAGATGGAGAATTAATTCCGGTTTCATAACTTTGGAGAAAAGATCAAAATTAATTTATGATTTCTATCAGATTGATATCCTGTTTTATAGCCATGTTCTTTAACTGTAACATGGATAGCCAGTGCTGATAATTCTCAGGGAAAGAAACTTCGGGATTTCCTTAATTTGAATGAAGAACATTTACGAATAAAGAATAATAATAATTTTTAACCCTAAAATAACATACAATGAAGAAGCATAATTTTTATGCGGGACCCTCAATTTTACCCGAATACACGAAACAAAAAGTAGCCGAAGCTGCCATCGACTTTGCCGGTACCGGACTTTCTGTGATGGAAGTTTCCCACCGCGGGAAAGAGTTTGTAGCAGTAATGGATGAGGCTATTGCGCTCGTTAAAGAATTGCTTAAAGTTCCGGAAGGTTATTCTGTGTTGTTTTTGCAAGGTGGTGCCAGCCTGCAGTTTCTGATGCTTCCTTACAACCTGATGAAATCGAAAGCAGCTTATTTGAATACCGGTGCATGGGCTTCGAAAGCAATGAAGGAAGCTAAATTCTTTGGCGAAGTTGTGGAAGTTGCTTCTTCAAAAGACCAAAATTTCAACTACATCCCAAAATCATATGATGTTCCTGCTGATGTCGATTATTTGCACATCACGACAAACAATACCATTTTCGGTACTGAACTGAAATCAGATCCAGAAGTTGGCGTTCGTTTGGTTGCCGATATGTCGTCTGATATTTTCAGTCGCCCGATTGATGTTGCAAAGTACGATCTTATTTATGCCGGTGCACAGAAAAACCTGGGACCTTCAGGTGCTACACTGGTTATCGTGAAAGACGATGTACTTGGTAAAGCCGGTCGTACAATCCCAACAATGTTGGATTACGAAATTCATATTAAAAACGACTCCATGTTCAATACTCCGTCAACCGTAGCTGTGTTTGCTTGTTTGCAAACATTGAAATGGCTAAAAGAAAACGGTGGCATTGAAGAAATGGAGAAAGTAAATATTGCAAAAGCCGACTTACTGTATGGCGAGCTTGACCGCAATAAACTGTTCGTTCCTACTGTTCCCGATCCTGAAGACCGTTCACGCATGAACGTGACTTTTGTGATGGCTCCGGGATATGAAGAACTGGAAAAACCATTCCTCGACTTTGCAACGTCAAAAGGTATGGTCGGATTGAAAGGACACCGCTCAGTGGGTGGTTTCAGGGCATCTACATACAATGCTCTTCCAATTGAAAGCATTCAGGCTTTGGTTGATTGCATGAAAGAATTCGAAGCAAATAATTAATATAAAAGAAAAGCAGGATGGGGGTCCTGCTTTCTTTTTTTAAATAGGGGGGTTATGAAAAGGGTATTGATTGCAACCGAAAAGCCTTTTGCGCCGGTTGCGCTTGAAAAGATTTCAGCCGTTATTGAACAGGCTGGTTACCAGTTGGATTTACTGGAGAAATATCAGGAAAAAACTGATTTTCTTGATGCTGTAAAAGAAGTTGATGCCGTTATTGTCCGTAGCGATATTGTTGATCGCGAAGTTTTGGATGCGGCGAAGAAGCTGAAAATTGTTGTTCGTGCCGGAGCTGGCTACGACAATGTGGATACGGACTACGCCAAAGAAAGGGACGTGGTGGTGATGAACACTCCCGGCCAAAATTCGAATGCTGTTGCCGAGTTGGCTATTGGGCTGGCAATTTACGGTATCCGCGAGTTTTTCAACGGTAAGCCTGGTGGCGAACTGCGCGGCCGGACATTGGGCCTGCACGGTTACGGATACGTTGCCCGGAATGTACACCGCATTGCACGCGCATTTGGGATGAATGTGAAAGTTTATACCCGTTACAGTAAAGGGCAGGCGGCATCTCAGGGAATTGAAGTGACCAACTCGCTGGAAGAGTTGTATGCCGTGTCCGATGTGGTTTCAATTCATGTGCCGGCACGTGGCGAACACATTGGTTCGGTTAGCATGGATGTGCTGAAGTATTTAAAACAGGGTGCAATCCTGATCAATACTGCAAGGAAAGAGGTCGTAAATGAAAAAGACCTGTGCCAATTTCTGGATGAACGGAAGGATATCAAATACCTTTCGGATATTGAACCGGATTGTGCCGAAGTGTTTAAAGAAAAATATACCGGGCGCTATTTTTTCACTCCCAAGAAAATAGGTGCCCAAACCGAAGAAGCAAACACAAACGCGGGTGTGGCTGCTGCCGAACAAATTGTTGGCTTTTTCGAAAAGGGAGACGAAACCTTTCGGGTAAACAAGTGAATGGATTGCCATTATTAATTATCAATTAATATTCAATCAGTAATGGTGTTTTTTATTGGTTTCCCGAAGGAAAAGAAAGATAATTGCACACTTAAATTTGAAAGTTGATTTTATGGCGAACGTAAAGGCATTTAAAGGACTACGTCCTCCCCGGGAAATTGCCAAAGATTTGGCTTGCCTTCCCTATGATGTGATGAACACTGAGGAAGCTGCCCGTATGGCAGAAGGAAAAGAAAATTCATTGCTGCATATTACCCGTGCAGAGATTGACTGCCCCGAAGGGACTGATATTCATTCGGAAACGGTTTACAATAAGGCTGTTGAAAGTTTTGAGGCATTCCAGGAAAAGGGCTGGTTAGTTGAAGATGAAGAGGCTCGTTTCTACATTTATGCACAAACTATGAATGGCCGTACCCAGTACGGAATTGTTGGCGCTGCTGCCTGCGATGATTATCACAACGGGATTATTAAGAAACACGAGTTAACTCGTCCGGATAAAGAAGAGGACCGCATGATCCTGACCCGTTACCTGAATGCGAATATCGAACCTGTTTTCTTTTCATATAAAGCTGTTCCCGAAATTGATGCCATTGTTGAGAGCATTGTGAAAAATCAGGAGGCTGATTATGACTTTGTTGCCGAAGATGGTTTTGGTCATCACTTTTGGACCATTACCGATGCCGCAACCAATAAGGAAATTGAGAAGCTGTTTGCCGAAAAAGTGGCTGCAACTTACGTGGCTGACGGTCATCATCGTACTGCCGCAGCAGCTCGCATTGGCCTGGAGAAAAAAGCACAAAACCCAAATCATACAGGAAATGAATCGTACAACTTCTTCATGGCCGTCCATTTCCCCGACAATCAACTACAGATTATCGATTATAACCGTGTGGTAAAAGACCTGAACGGCTTAAGTGAAGCGGAACTGGTTGAAAAACTTTCTGTTGGCTTTGACGTTGAAAAGATGGGCGCTGATATTTATAAACCTGCTGACTTGCACGAGTTCAGCATGTATCTCGGTGGTAATTGGTACAGGTTGACTGCCAAAGACGGAACTTACGATGATGCTGACCCGATCAGTGTATTGGATGTAACGATTCTTTCGAAACAGGTACTTGAGCCAATCTTCAATATACAGGACTTGCGGACATCAAAACGGATTGATTTTGTGGGAGGTATTCGTGGTTTAGGTGAATTGAAAAAACGTGTTGACTCCGGCGAAATGAAGGTTGCTTTTGCCCTGTTCCCGGTTTCAATGAAACAATTGATCGATATTGCCGATACCGGAAATATCATGCCGCCAAAAACGACCTGGTTCGAACCAAAGCTTCGTTCCGGTTTGGTTATTCATAAACTCGACTAATACATACTGAGACAAGTGATAAAAACAAACCCCGGAACATTGTTGCCCCGGGGTTTGTCATTTATGGTTCGTTGTGACTAATCTTCGTCGTCATCCATGTCTTCGTCCATGTCATCATCATCCATGTCATCATCGTATGAATCATCGTCATCGTCTTCTCCTTCGATGTCATCCGGAATGTCGATGTCCTCAGAGTATTTATCTTCGTATGCTTCCCGTGATTCTTCCTTCAATACACCTTCATCATCGTAGTCTTCATCCTCGCTGATAATGTCAATGGCTTCCTGTGTTGTCATTCGTACCAGGTAATATTTGTCTTCAGTTTCGAAAGGCAATGCGCTAACCAGCATCCCATCTTTATTTGTAAAGCTGATTAGGTGTTGACTAAAACCGTTCGGATAAACCAGTTTTATTTGCTCTTTTATCTCTTCGTCGAGTTTCTCGTAATCTTTAATAACTCTGGGCTTGCTGCTGATAGTCATCTTATTATCCTCCTTTTTATCAAGGCCGTAAAGGCACTGGGCAATCTTTTTTAATGTTTTTAATTTGGTCGAAAAATACAAAAATGAAGCAATAAAAAAATAGGTTGAATAGCATTCGGCTTAAAAATATTGCAATTAGTTGGGCTATGGAGGTGACCTCTTTGTCCATTCTGTTGAGAATCAGACGAAATATGAATAAAAAAACTTTATAAAATATTCCCGATCTGAATTCTGGGCATCGTTTTCAGGTCAAAAAAAGCATTAATCAATCCAACTTCCCGGAAGTTATGCAGGGTGTCGGGAGTTATGTCCGATTCGTAAATCAGTTCCTGGTCGAGCAGTAATTGGCGTTGGGTGCCATTTAGCAGTGGGGTAGTAGGTGTTAGCCAGTTTTCGCCATCAAAAAAAACCAGGTTGGCAATCGTGCAGTCGGTAATATGCCCGTTTTTAACGATGATAATTTCATCGGCATCGCCACGTTGGGCAAGCAACTCATTTAAGAGCGTTCGGTCGGCATATTTCAAATGATAGTCGATGTGGTCACATTGCACCAGTTTCAGTTTGTTGAAGGTTCTCGGCGCTTGCGGGATAAACTCAATTTTTTCGATCTCACGGCTGTAAACAACCCGACATCGGTACAGACCTTTCCGGCAGTCCGTCGGCACTGAAATTATTTCTTTCAGGTCAATTGGCTCAAAAATATCAAACAGCTCGGCGCGGGCAGCATTCAATCTGCCGTTGTGGTAATCCAGGTTGTACAGGAATCCCTTTTCAAGCTTTATTGTTTCC
>JBNKTK010000065.1:19810-20083 GCA_050298035.1 Mangrovibacterium sp.
TTTCCAGCAATTGGCACATATACTTTATTTACAAGTTCGCGATATTCATCTTCGCATTGGCTTAAGTGGGTTATCCCTCCGCCACTTTTAAAAACGAAGTGGTCATCCTGCTTTTCCAGGTAACGGATCAACACGCAGCTGTCCACGCCCTTTCCGTCAAAAATACCACAAATACCGGTGTAGTAGCCACGGTTGTATTTTTCAGCTTCCTTGATTATTTCCACTGTCTTTTTCTTTGGTGCACCGCTGATTGATCCTGCCGGCAACATTTCG
>JBNKTK010000066.1:0-20062 GCA_050298035.1 Mangrovibacterium sp.
TTGTAAGTCTTTAGGTTTATCATCCGACCTCCACGACCAGCCTTTCCCGAGTGTAGCACAGGTTTCCCATGGTACAGCATCGCAATAACTTCCTACCATGTTTTCAGGGGTACAATAATCACCCCATTTACCTATTCGTCCGTGCGATTCATCGGGATGAAGAGGCTCTAATCTGTTGCTTAAAATAATACCAGGTTTTAATTTACGCACTAAAGTGGCTGTTTCTTCGGGAAAACTTGGATTTGGGAAGCCGTCATAATCAAACCATAAAAGTTTAATATCGTAATTGGTAAGAAGTTCAGTAAGATAGCCATGCATTCGCTTTACAAAAACGTCATTGTTTTGCGAGCGACAATCGGGGTCGTGCCAATCGCCGGGCGAGAAATAAACTCCGAAAGGCATACCTGCTTCCTTAGCTGCATCCGATAATTCCCGAAGTACATCTCTCCCAAAGGGTGTGTTTGTAATTTTATAGTCAGTAAGTTTTGAATCCCACAGTACAAATCCATCGTGATGCTTGGAAACGAATACGATATATTTCATCCCTGCATCTTTTGCATATTGCACCCACTGCCGGGCATCGAAATTTACAGGATTAAACTGTTTATATAGCTGCGCGTAAAGTTCTTTACTCACATGAGGTTTTGACCATTCGGTCATACACCAACTTATTTCAGCCCCAGTTAAGGTAATAGGCCCCCAATGAATAAACAGACCAAAACGGGCATCGCGCCACCACGAGAGTTTGGGGTCGTTGACTAAATTACCGGTTGTTTGTTGTGAAAATCCGGTAAAATTGCTAAAAAGCAAAATTATTGCTGCTAAAAAAAACTTTTTCATATTAATTTAAATAGGATTGCTGCATTTAGTTATAATATTATTACAAGCTTTATTATATAGAAGGCTTGGTTCCGACATTATTTCAACGTAATCTTGAAAACAACAGCAATATCGTTGGGGCATGCCTTTGGCTTATCAATAGAAAGTGACCCGTCACCCTGTTTCCACGATAACTTTTCGTCACTGCCAAGCAACTCAACAGTTTTTATTACAGCATTACCATGTTTCTTTGCCAGTGATTTAATATTGATATCGGCAGTTGGAACACCCATTACAGTAGCATACAGCACTTTACCTTTCTGGTTAAAACGAATGTCCTTTTCAGAAAATTTTACTTTCCCTTCGTTGAATCCCTGTTCCTTCATCGGGTTGACTTCCTCCACAGACGGCCCCTCACCAAACACAGTCCAGGGACGGGTATCAAAAATACTCTCCTTGTTCACATCCATCCAGGCAGCAATTCCTTCAAGAACGACCACCTCTTTGTCGTCAATAGAACCATCGCCACGAACAGGGATGTTCAGCAACAGGTTGCCGTTTTTGCTGACGATGTCCACTAGGGTACGAATAACAGTTGCAGCCGATTTATAAGCGTCGGCATCGAACCTCCATCGGCTGTAGTGCCAATCGCCAATACAGGTGCAGGTTTGCCATGCAAGAGCCTGTCCCTTATCGGGGGCACCACGTTCAACATCCCATACCATGCACTTTTTCTGTTCGTCAGTCAAAATTTTCCCAAACAAAACAGCCTCCAGTTTGCCATTGTGGGTAGCCATGTTGTGGTTGTAATAATGGGCAGCTAATTTTAATCCGGCATCGCTGACAGGATAAAGCGGAAGAGCAGTGTCATCAAAATAAATCAGGTCCGGATTATACTTGTTAATCAAATCCATCGTGCGATTGTAGAATTTCTGGCAGTATTCCGTTGAGGGGGGGGTGACAACGCCTTCCTGCCATTCCCAGCCCCAGCCTTTGCTCAGTTCGTGGTTTTGAGCATACAGTTCCTGCGGGTCCAAACCTTCCCACCAGGTACCTTTTCCGTCTGCTTTTGTTAACTTACCATCATAGGGTATTCCTTTGTACTGTCCGGCGGTATCGGCTCCCTGGGCAGTTTCGTAAAAAGTCCAGGCATGCGACGCATGTACGCTGATACCGAAAGGGAGTTGGTATTTTTTGGCCGCATTTGCCCATCCAGTCATAATATCTTTTTTAGGACCCACACGTACCGAAATCCATTCCTGGTACTTGCTGTCCCACAAGTCGAGGTTATCATGGTGATTAGCCATCGCAAAAAAGTATTGGACACCGGCACGTTTATATAAGGCAACTAATTTGTCGGGGTCCCAGTTCTCGGCTTTCCAGTCGTGTATTACATCCTTAAAACCCACTTTCGAAGGATGCCCGTAATGGTCAACATGCCACTTGTAGTAGTCTGAGCCTTCATCATACATTCCACGGGCATACCAATCGCCACGTTCTGGCTGACACTGAGGCCCCCAATGCGCCCAAATGCCAAACTTGGCATTACGAAACCAATCGGGAACCTTATATTGCTGAAGAGATTCCCAGGTTGGTTCAAACTTGCCTTGTTCAACAGGTTCATTTTCCTCGTTCACCGGGGAAATGTAGGTCTCCTGTGCAAATAAAGAAGAACAAGACAGAAGACAAATAGCTGCAAATAATATTGTTTTCATGACATCTGGTTATTATTTAATTTCTTCAAAACGGTCATTCTACTTCGATAAATTCGGGTTCGTAAGGGGCAAGGGTGAAGCTACCTGCATAATTCTTATCAAAAAGAAGGCTCTTCGCTTTTCCTTTCAAAGGAATTTCTTTGGGCTCTCCGCTCACATTCAAGTATAGAAAATGACTATCGTCGATTTGTCGGGCCATCACACCAGAAGGCACATCAGGGCCCTTTTTAATGCCCAGTTCTTTGATTAGATCATCCACAATTCCTCCCAACACGTTACCGCTGGCTGGCAATCCAACATAAATTGCCTGGCCTTTACCATAGTTGTTGATGGTCATTATCGGATAATCTTTATCCAAACTGGTAAGCTTACCTATTACTTTTGCGCTTTTAGGGTGAATGATATCAAACCTGGCTGATTCAGTATCAATTACTTTTCCTTTATAGCTGAATTCAAGCTTTTTGCCCTTGTAGCCTTTCCGCGAAATCTCGTTCATAGGCTCAGTCTCTTCAAAGCTTGCCACCCTGATACCAAATACATCACTCAACATTCCGGGAAGTGTGGTTCTAAATACCTGGCCTGTGGTATCAACCATAGCTGAGTTCCCGGTCATAATCACAGTTCCTCCACCATTGACATAATCGCGTATTTTTTGGGCCGTTATTGAATCCATTACTGTTACACCGGGCACAAACAAAAGCTTATAGTCTAGTTTGCTTTGAGTAATTTCAAGCATCTTGCAATCCATGTTGCGCCAGTAACACATGTCCCAGCAAGCCTGTATCTGATTATCGTGTGACACCGGAAAGGTGCTGCTTGCTATCTGACTAGGGAATGAAAATGCCAGTCCTACTTCAGCTTTTAGCTTGTACGGAAAGTATTTTCCAATTTTTTTGAATTCAGAGGCAATCTGCTTGTATTCGTCGTACTTGCGATTAGGCACATCGTCCCAGTCCAACATGCCTTCGAGGTACTGTTCTTCTCCCGCCCACATGCTTTGCCAGGTCCAGCCGCAAACCATTTGGTTACCATACAGCAGGGTGGCATAAGCCGATTTTCGGATGGAATTGGGAACTGCCGTCATCGTGGTGAATTCGCTGCACCAAAACGGGTTTTCGCTTTCAAACTGAATCCTGGAAATTCCGAACAAGGCTCCAATCACCCCCCAGTTGGTGGTTAACGAATTTCCGGGGTAAAAACCGCAACCTTGGCGGGTCATCTTTCCCGAATAGGCAATTTCCGAGTAATCAAAGTACTTCATCGGGCTGTAGTACCAGGCGTTGGTATTTGTGAGGGCATTGGGAGCGTTGGTATTCACCACTTCGAAAACTTTAAACAGGATGCCATTGACTTCATCAGAAATAAAACGCCGGAAATCAAGGATTTTTTCGGGTGCCCCGTTTTTGGCTCCTTCAGCGGGCAAGCCCACTTCCTCGAATCGATTTAAACGGCGCGACCAACGCTGAGTGGCCCAAGCACTGTTCAGCTTATCAAGGTTGCCATACCGCTCCTTCAACCAAACGATAAAACGTTGACGAACTGACTCGGAATATGAAATTGGGCCGTCCCCCGATTCGTTATCGATTCCGAAGGCCAGCAAGGCAGGGTGACCGGCGTAGTGTTTGGTAAGCACATCGGCATAACGCAAAGCATATTTTTGGTAGTTTGGGTCGCCGACATCGTCCATATAGCGGTGGTTCGGATAACGAACATTCCCGTTGGCATCAACCACATCAATCGATGGAAATTTTTGGTGCAACCAGATTGGGGCGGGCCGTATGGCGATATCGAGAATGACCTTTATCCCGGCCTCGTTCATCAAATCCATCACTTTATCGAACCAGGCAAAGTCGAACTGTCCATCGGCCGGTTCGTAACTGTCCCAGGCCAGATGGCCCATTCGTACACAGGTAAACCCGGCCGCTTTCATCAGTTCAATATCACTCTTTATTTTTTCGATGTTTTTATCATCGTGCGGATGGTAATTCGCGCCGACATATAACTGGGCATTTCCGCGAACAACGCAAAAAAGCGATACAATAAGTACTAAACTTTTAATTCCAATCAAGTTTCTAAGTTTCATTCTGTTGTTTTTTTTATTTCAAAAACTCACAACGACTTTATTTCCGTCATATTTAACCAGCTTGTCAGGGGCAGTCGATAGTTCTCCGCCAAGCCCCTGAGTAGGGCTAACTATAACGATATTGAAAGACCTATTTTCAAGCATACCCGGAAATTTACCATTTCGTTTATCTATTGTGAGCGACTTTTGTTTATCGTTCCATGAAAAATGAATGGTTGAATAAATCCCCTTCTCATAATTGTAATTGTCGTTTTCATCTTCATATAAGGTAAATTCACCATCGGCACCTTCGTAGATACGAATTTCAAGGTTGTCCCATTTCTTTTCGGTAGCATATTGCACTTTAGGTCCCCAAGGAAGTATTGAACCTGATTTTACATATAGAGGAATGATATCCAAAGGGGTTTCCTTTTTAACTGTTTGTCCGCCATTTAATTTTTCACCTGTCCAGAAGTCATACCAATCTGTACCTTTGGGCAAATAAACTTCTTTGCTTTTTACTTCACTAAAATCGGCAACTCTAACAGTGTCAACAAGTTTTGAATACATAGGTTTAGTAACCGGGCTAACCAAAATTGATTTTCCAAACATAAACTCATCGTTAATGTCCAACGCTTGTTTATCGGCAGCAAAATCCATTACCAGAGCGCGCATCATACTCGACTGATTGGCAGTAACCTGCCATGATGCAGAATAAATGTAGGGTAATAAACTATATCTTAAGTTGATATATTTTTCAATCGCGTCGTAAGTAGGGTTGCCTTTTTTACCAAACTGGTAGATTTCACGCGGGTATCCCTCGCCGTGCGAACGCATCATCGGGCAAAAAGCCCCGAACTCCATCCAACGGACTTGCAACTCCCTGTAATCCGGATTTACGAGTGGATTTTTGAATTTTTGCAGAAAGAAACCACCAATATCCGAGTTCCAGTTAGGTATAGCAGAAAGTGAAAAATTAAGACCCGCAGAGATCTGATTTTTCATGGCTTCCCACGATGCAGTAACGTCGCCCGACCATGTATTTGCACCATAGCGTTGCTGACCTGCAAAAGCAGAACGGGTAAGTATAAAGACACGTTTATCGGAAGTTACTTCCCGCTGATGTTGATAAACTCCTCCAACAGTCATTAACGGATAAGCATTCCGAACTTTCCGGAAACTACCTAAATAGGTTTTATTGTCAAAATCAGCTGGTTTTTCATACAAATGATCGGGTTCTGTCGAATCCATCCACCAACCATCCATGCCCAACTTGAAGATACCCTCATTCAAATAGTTCCAGTATAAATCACGTGCTTGGGGATTGTAAGCATCATAAACCTTAACGCCGGAAGGATAATCCTTATTAACCGGGAATTTTTCAGATCCGGATTCAGGCCATGTCTTAAAATCGAACAAGGCATTCATTTTGCCTAACTCACGGAATTGTTTTGTATTTGGTCCAAATGAACTCCAAATCGAGATAATCATATGAGCATTAAGCCCATGCACATCATTTACCATTTTTTGTGGGTCGTTAAATCCCGGATTCAGGAATTCCATGGCATTCCACAGGTAATTGTTACCCCAATATTGCCAGTCTTGAATGATTCCATCCAAAGGCACATTGAGCTCCCTGAATTTCTTCACAACATCTACAAGCTCTTCCTGGGTTTTATAACGTTCCCGGCTTTGCCAAAATCCGTAAGTCCACAACGGGAACATCGGTGCCTGACCCGTAAGGTCGCGCATACAAGCAATCACACCATCGGCGTTACCACCGTTCATAAAATAGTAATCGATGCAATCTCCCACTTCAGACTTAAAGGTTGTCCCCTCCTGATTGTCATCAAATTGAGTGGGCGAATAATTATCCCAAAACAAACCATAACCCTTAACTGATTGGAAAAACGGGATATAATCATCGAGATTACCCTGTACCATTTTAAGGCTTACGTTGCGTTTCGACATCTTTCCTTGTTGCTGCTGACCCAATCCGTAGATTTCTTCATCCTTTTCCAGTTCGAAAGACTGAGACACGGTGTATGATTTTTCTCCCGCATCGTTCATTACGGTAAATGATGTTGTACCTGATTTTTCTCTGAATAATGGTAACTGGTTTCCTGAATTAAAACTAACCTGACCACTATTCAGATTAATTCCAACACTCAATGCTTTACTTTTTACAAAAAGAATATCACCAACTTTTTTAATGCTAAAAGGGACTTTCTCGGGAGATTTAACAACCGATAGGCTCTGCTTTGTACAAACGTTCCCCGCAGGATATTTGACAATCCTTACAACTGACGGGGTATAAAACTGGATTTCAACATTAACACCATTAATTTCAGTCGTCAATCCGATATCCGTCATTTTGTATGACTGTGCATTTGCAGTACTCACAAAGAGAGAGAACAACAACGCAATTTTAGTCGCAAGTTTTTTCATGTTCTAAGTTTAAGGTTTTTCATGTTCTTTTTATAGGCTTAGTGCTTGTTAGTTTACATGCTTCATACCCCCATTTCTGTAGCCCGCTTCATTATGCACTTTTATATCTGCCACAGCTTTTATTTCACCGCCTCATTTTTTTACTTCAATATCCCAATAGCTCAAGCATTTTATCACCATATCGCTTACCCAATTCTCTGTAACCGGGTGAGTCAAAATGCGCAGCATCCTGTCCGGTACAACCATCCGAAGAAATTACATGTGCCGTTGGAATAATATCAGGCAGAGTACCTATTATCGGATTCATGGATGAGCAGCAGTTTCCATCGCCAGAGAACAATTCTCCTGCTAAAATGGGAACAGAACCGGCATCTAAAGAAAGGTCTGTCAGCATATCGTTATATATTTTCTTTACGAACTCCGGCCATTGTTGCTGCCCGGTGTTTGTTTCTCCCTGGTGCAAAAGAATCCCTTTGACAACACCGTCATTTTGTGCCAATTTTGCCATGTCGACAAGATATTGATATGGATTTCCACCATAGCCAATTACCTGTGAAGTAAACCAGTCACCGGTAGATGTCGAATCGTAGTCCGTGTACAAATCCTTATCAAACAGCCTGATGTCGCATCCGGCAACAGATACATTAATAATACCCACCGTGATGCTGTCCGGCAAATTGGCAACCATCGTCCTTCCAAAATAATCGGCAGGCGAAAGGCCTGAGCCACATTGACAAGTAGGCGGAACAGCTTTGTACCACGTTGCTTTCTCTCTGCTCAGGTTGTCACAATCCAATGTCTGGAACACCTTGAAACGGCTGTCCACTGTCTTGTCCTGACTTTCAATTGGTGCAGCACCATGCATATTCGATTGTCCAAAACAAAGGAAGATGTAGAAGTTGCAATCTTGTGCAATGGGCTCAATCTGTGAATCCTGCGAAACTGTAATTCGTTGGGACTGGCCGTTTTGCGAGAAGACTTTCAATACGCCGGAATGTGTTGAACCGGTGTCATTAAGGTCGGCTGTCAACTGAATTTCAGTGCTGCCGCTACCACCACTTGTTTGACTTAACTCCAACCAGGAGGAAGCAGAATTGGCAATACTCCATTGGTCGTTACTGGTTACTGTTATATCCGATGTACCCCCTTCTGCGGGTAACGAAACCGATGTGGTAGAAACATCCAATAAAGGTTTGGTATTATCCTCATCGCCACATGATGTAAGAGTGGCGCCCACTAAAAGAACTAAGAACATTAGTTTACCAAGAAATTTGGTTTGAATCCTGTTTTTTTTCATGTTAATATAAATTCATTTTAGCACAGAGTATAATTCATTAATTATCAACTCTACGCAATTATTATTCACGTTGATCACAAATTTTATTTTTGTGTAATTCCTTTCCAATCATCCGTCCTGAAAGGGACAGCAGGTAATCCTTCTGAGTTTACCAGGTTACATTCAGGATTATCGGCCCAGGCATACCTCACGGCCTCAGGATTTTCAACTTCATCGCAATAAACAACAACTTCATTGCCTTCAATTACTGCTTCGGCCCAATGAAACTGTTTATCATTTCCAGCAATGGCAAAGCCTTTTACTTCATTTCCATCGCTCGTTGATAGCCCTGAACCAATTTCAGTAAAGCTGATTCGGATTCGATTTCCTATCTTTTTGTATGATTTATACATCGGTCCCGAAATAATAATACCATCCTGTTTGTAAACCGTCTTATTGGCAATTAGTGTCAGGCGGCGGCCCACTTCCTGTTTGTTTAGGGGATGGACAGTGCCAGCATCCCCGATATCTATCGCACAAGCCATACCCGTATTAGGCAACGATAATGCCATTGTTTGAGCCTCTCTCAATTCAGCCCATTCACTTTCGGATGGAAGCGGTTTTCGTTGCATGAAATTGGCCAGTTGAACATACAAAAACGGAAGATTGCCCTGCTTCCAGTGATTTCTCCAGTCAGTAATCAGCATGGGAAATAATTTTTGATAATTATAAGCTTCTTCAGCATTCGATTCGCCCTGATACCACAGGAATCCTTTGATGCCATATGGAACTAGCGGATTTATCATCGAGTTAAAGAGAACTGTGGGATTACCCTGAATATTTGACATTTTCGGAATAGCCGGCTCCATATCCTTTTTATATAACCAATTGCCGGCTAAGGAAATTTTTGACGACCCATCAGTAATATAAATTTCGTTACCCGGATTCAAACCGCCGCCGCTCCATAACATGGCTATCCTCACAGCAATTGTATTTTCTCCCGGTTGTACTAAATCAGCCGGAATAGTATAAGAATGCGTAGCATTGCCATACCATACATTCTTGCATATTTCCTTGCCATTAAAATAAAGCGAATAGCACATTTCCGGATGCCCCAGGTTAATGGTAAGATCTTTTCCCACAAAGGATCCTGTCAGCGATATCTTTTTTCGCAGCCGAACCATTCCTTCATATTGCCCTATTCCAAAATCCTTAATCACATTCGGCATTTCAACTTCAGGCCAATTAGAATCATTATAATCTGAAACAGAGTAGATTTTGTCGGCATCATTTTGAGGATTATAAACAATATCCCAAAAGCGTACCTGCTTAAGGCTGTCTCTTATTTCATCTTCCCTGTTAAAATGCAGGGTGTCAACACTGAGTGTTTTCTCTTTTGTAATTGGCGATGTAATCAACATATCCCTACTGGTCCAAGGTTCTATCCTGGTGCCTCCCCAGGTGCTTTGAATAATACCAATCGGAACATTTTGATCTGCATGAATTTTACGGGCAAAAAAGTATGCAACCGCCGACAACTCCTTAACATTGATAGAATCGCATACTTTCCATCCACCAGTTGAAATATCAGACTGTGGTTTTATTTCGTTACTATGATCCACAATTAAAAAACGTACTTGTGGAAAATTAGCATCAGCAATTTCTACATTAGCATCTTGAGCCTGTTGTACCTGCCATTCCATATTCGATTGCCCGGAAGCCAACCAAACATCGCCAATAAGGATTCCACTTAACATTACACCTTCGCTTGGTTTTCCTTTCTCATAAATTTTGAGGGTATAAGGGCCGCCTGCTTTAAACTTTGGCAAATGAACCATCCATTTTCCTTCCTGATCAGCTTTCGTAGTTGCTTTTCTGCTTCCCAGCTCAGCTATTATGGTTGCTCCCGGAGTTGAATTACCCCAAACCGGGATCTTCAGCTCTCTTTGCAAAACCATGTTATCGGCAAATACTTTAGTCAACTTAATTTGAGCATGAGCAACTGCCTGAAAAAGGAATAGCGTAAGAAACAGAAGCGATGCTTGTACCCGGATTCTCATTGTATTAGTATTTATCAAATTTGACTATCAAAAAATGTTTTTTGAAAAAATTATTCCAGCACCATTACAAATCCACCATTCGGATTCAAACTAAGCTCACATTTGTCTTGACTTTGGGTGTTCAGTACCGCTTTTGAAAACAATTCATCGCCAGTGCCGTCCGTGAACAAAGTTGCCTTGCTTTTCTTGAATGCGCTAAGGTCAAGACTAACCTTCTTCTCATTCTTTTCTCCGTTAATACCGGCAATGTACCAGCGATCACCACTTCTTCTGGCTATGACGGCGTATTTCCCCGGAAAGCCATCCAAAAATTTTACATCGTCCCAATAGTCGGGAAGCCTTCTTAGAAAATCTTTCACATCTTCGGGGACTTTCGCCATTCCTTCGGGTGACTGAGCGTAATGTTGTATTCCGGATAAGAACAATACCGAAAGAGCCAGTTCAAAGGCGGGAGTGGTTTTTCTGATAGAATTAGAATACGTAAGCCCTGTAAGATTCATGGGCGTAAAATCCATAGGGTCGAATGCGTTTCTTGTAAACGGCAGCATCGCGCAATGGTTGGCTTGCTTATCGGCAGCGCCCTGGTCAAATGTTACCATCTCCATTCCGTAAATTGCCTCTGTCGTCACGAGATGAGGATATGTTTTTTGCCAGCCTCTTGGCAATGTGGCACCGTGAAAATTTACAAGCAACTTATATTTTGCCGCGTCATTTAAAATGTCGATGTAGTATTGAATCATGCTCTGTCCGTCACCACCGAAAAAATCAATCTTTATGCCTTTAATGCCCATTTCCTGCAAACGGCTGAATTCCTTTTCTCTTGCTTCTTTCGTTATCAGTTTATCTTTAGGGTGATATTCGATTGTATTCCAATCACCGGCTGAATTATACCACAAAATCAAGCCTACATTTTTTTGTTTTGCATAGGCTGACAGCTCGGCTACCTTATCATATCCGATCTGAGTGTCCCAATTTGCATCAACAAGGCAATATTGCCAGTTCATTGATGAAGCAAAGTCGATATACTTTATTTGTTCATCGTAAACGATCATATCGTCCTTGCTGTTAATCCAGCTCCACGATGCTTTGCCTGGTTTAATGAATGCTGTATCCATGCTAATCGCTTTCGGCGCCAAATCGGTTCCCAGCGTTGATTCAACAATTGTTTTCAAACTACCAATTGTAACTATGCGCCAGGGTGTAAGCCAGGGTTTATTGTTTTCAGGTAGATAGCCCCCGCCTGTAAACACTTCTCTCGGATCGGCAAACCCAATGGAGTACTTACACGAAGCTGAGTCATTAACCAATCTTGTACCACAATAGGTCCCATCAAGACCTGCTTCGGTTATCAATGCCCATGTATCATTTGTTTTGAACAAAGCAGGATACACCCAGCCTTGCTTCATTGGTGAAACTGTACCAACCGGAATGTCTTGCAAATAATGCTCTTCATAAGAAGGTTGACTATTTCCGAATCCTGTTTTTGGTTCAGCCATAGGTTGCAACCAGGCTCTTGTGTTCTGATCAAATGCGAATGAGGTAAGTTCTTTTATAATTGTTTCGTTATTTTCGATCCAAGGAAAAGAATACCGGAACGCCAGCCCATCGTTGGATAATTGAAAAATCACATCCATTTTTTTATCTTCTTTATTTAAAAAAGATATCACCATTTGATTGGCCTGGTAAAGAATGTTGCTTTTTTTAGCATTCTTCATTTGGTAGTTGTCTGTTATGCCCTCAGATTCTGAGGTTGTCACCAATTTCAAGCCTTGTGTAAAATCATGCCCTTCTATCATCACGCCTAAAGCCGAAGGCAGAATGACATTAACATCAGATTTTTGCACACTGTATTGAATTTCACCTGACACAGATAAGGATACATTTACCGCAATTGACTTGTCTGGACTTTGTAATTGGGCAACCTGCCCCTCTCCCAACTGACTAGACACTCCAATCCCACATCCACTCATACCAATAAGGAGCCAAACTAAGAAAATTGTACTTTTTAAATTCTTTTTCATAACCATTATAACTTATACTAAATATGAAGATTTCATTTTAAGGAATGTAAACAACTGATTCATTTGCCAGATTTATTCCAACGTAATATAAAACACCTCAGCAATATCGTTTGGAACCACTTTGGGCTTTTTTATTATCAATGCGTCCCCATGTTGTTCCCATGAGAGTTTTTCTTTACTGCCAAGCAACTCTATTCTTTTAATTTTGCCGTTTCCTTTATCCTTGCCCAGCGAATTCAGGCTAATATCTTCAGTCGGAACACCCATCACTGTAGCATAAATCACATTTCCCTTTTGGTTGTAACGAATATCTTTTGCAGTATAAGCAAGTTTACCCTCGTTAAAACCTTCTGTGTTTTTATTGGTTGATGCTTCAACAGAAGGCCCTTCACCATAAATTTTCCACGGGCGTGTATCGAAAATGCTTTCTTTGTTTACATCCATCCAGGCGGCAATGCCTTCAAGTATTTCAACTTCTTTTTCGTCAATGGAACCATCGCCACGAACCGGTATATTTAAAAGCAGGTTGCCATTCTTGCTAACAATATCCACCAACATCCGGATAACCGTGGTAGCAGATTTGTATTCATTATTCTCGTAAACCGATCTTTTGTAATGCCAATCGCCTATACATGTACAGGTTTGCCAAGGAGCCGTTTCTAATTTTTCGGTAGCACCTCGTTCAACATCCCAAACCATGCATTTTTTCTGTTCATCGGTAAGTTTTTTGCCGAACAAAACACCTTCAAGCCTGCCATCGTGTGTAGCCATGTTGTGGTTATAAAAATGGGCAGCAAGTTTTAGCCCTGCATCGCTTATTTGGTATAGGGGGAGACCATCATCATCAAAGTATATCAAATCGGGATTAAACTGGTTTATTAAATCCATTGTACGATTATAAAACTTTTCGCAATACCGTTGAGAGGGTATTGATGCCCCATTTTCCCAGTCCCATTGTCTTATCCAGGTTTTATTTGCTTCGTCCCAAACTGGTTTCCAAATACTTTCGATGTTGTCGCTGCCTGCGCTTAAGGAGTGGTTTTGTTCATAAAGTTCCTGCGGGTCAAGCCCTTCCCACCACGTTCCTTTACCATCCTCTTTTGTAAGCTTTCCGTCATAAGGCACACCTGCCAGTTCCCCCTCCTTGTCCGAACGCTGGGCCGTTTCCATCCATGTCCATGTACGTGAAGCATGGACGCTCAAACCAAAAGGAAGACCTTGTTCTTTAGCTGCTTCTGCCCATCCGGCAATAATATCTTTTTGGGGGCCTACCCGTACCGTGTTCCATTCCTGGTATTTACTGTCCCACATATCCAGGTTGTCGTGGTGGTTGGCCATGGCAAAGAAATATTGGGCACCTGCCCTCTTATAAAGTGCTACTAATTTTTCCGGATTCCAATTTTGAGCTTTCCAGTCGTTAATAATGTCTTTGAAACCAACTTTTGAGGGATGTCCATAGTGGGAAACAAACCACTTATTTTCAACGCTTCCTTCATCATACATTAACCGGGCGAACCAATCACCTTGTTCGGGTTGGCACTGTGGCCCCCAATGCGCCCAAATTCCAAACTTGGCGTTACGGAACCAATCGGGAACTTTGTACTGGCTGAGCGATTCCCAGGTAGGTTCAAACTTGCCCGGGGCAATCGGTTCTTTATCGGTGTTAACCGTCACCATCTTGTTTTCCTGTGCCTTCAGCATGAAACTGCACAGCAGAAAAACGACTATTGAAGAAATGATTTTCATATGTAACTGTTTTTCTTTCTGAATTTATTATATACATCCCGTTCGGGACATGGCTAATCAATTGAACTAATCCCTCACACAACGAACAGAAAGACCACCAATCTTACTGTTTGAAAAAGAATTTGTACCTATCCCCATGGAATTATAACTCAAGTGAATGAACCATGCGCTGTAACTCTCATTTCCCTCCGTCGCACTCCACCAATAGCCCCGGTAACCGGTGCTTTGAAATGTCCCGTCAATATTTCTAAACCCGCCGGGCAAGGCAGTGAACCCGACTTCGTTGGTTACCCCCGTGTCGGAAGCCCGCCAATGCGCTATGCCTGATTCTCTTAGTTTACCACCGGCAACCTGTTCTCCACCTAAATAATTGGCTAATTGTGTCCATTCACTACTAGTCGGCAAATGCCAACCGTAAGGACAGGCCGCTTTGGCTGCCGCCCAATTATACAAAACACCGTACGCACCGTAATTAAACGAAGCCTTGGCCCCGTCTGCACTAGTACCTTTATAACCATAGACGTAATAACACGGGCTTGTTTCCGAGCCTGTAGCAGGTTCTGAAACACTGGGTAAATATCTCAGGTTTTCAGCCATCCATATCTGGCTGCCGATTTTTATATATTTGTAAACGTTACCATCTCGAGGGTCGGTAAAAGTCTGGGGAGCATTGCCATTATTTACATCTTCATCTTTTTTGCAGCTGCCAGCAAGTAATGCTAACACTGTTACCAACGTAAACAGTCGAATCAAAAGGCTTAGTTTTTTGTTCATTTCTCAAGGTTCAATAAGATCGATAGCATTTGTTTATTTTTATTCAAATCACAAACCATTATTGTTTGTTAATATACTCCATAATGAAACCATACCGATATGGTTTATTCCCCGGGTTCGTGTACTTATCCATAGTTTTAGCGCCCCAGGAATCGTCGCCGCCAACCCCGTGAATATTCAAATCGATATTCAGGTTGATAAAATCACGGTGTTCCAATTGGTAAGGATGCTCTGCTTTTTCCAGATCTTCTTCGGTGTAAGGCCAAGCGCGGAAACACAGCGGCTGTAAACCGCTCACCTTCACACTTTCACCATCGTGGGTTGAAAACATGAACCAACGGACATCACAACGGTTGGAATTATCCTGCGGTACAACATAATTGGTGATGAAGTTTTCGAGTTTTAACTCGTTTAAGCCAATAAAGTAGCCGGTTTTCCGGTCGGGGTAATTTTCGAAAAGCCCGCGACCGTACCAGTCAATCGTGTTCAGGTTTGACGGTAACCGCAATCGCATGCCAAATTTAGGCATCAGCGGAATTGTATCGGATTCGGGCGTGTACGCAGCCTCTACCTGTAATTTGCCGGCACCGTTCACCGAATATGTCAACTGACAGGAAGCGCCGACTGCGGGAAGTTTTATATCGAGGTTGACAACCGCCAGTCCGTCCTCTTCCCGTACCTGAACATTTTCTACCTGGCGGGTTGCTCCGGCCTGTTTCCACTTGCCGAGCCGCTGGTTGTAACCGTTTCGCTTCTGGTTATCGTTGGCCGGTTTCCAAAAATACGGTTCCAGGCTGCCCTGTAGCAATTCGTTACCATTGACTTTCCAGCTTGTTAACGCACCGTTTACCTTATCAAAAGAAAATTGGGCTGAACCTGCTTCAATACTAATCATTGAAGGCGTTTCTTTGACGACAGGCGTTACACCTTCATCGACTATTTTTTGAGGGGTAACTGACTTCATTACAAACTGTTCGCGAGCAACGGTAAAGCCGGTTTCGGCCCAAAGCGTCGGCTTTTTCAACCGGGCATACACATTCAGTATAATTTCCCCGTTCCAGGTCCCGGATGCCTCGGGCAGATCAATCGAAACATCGCGCGATTGCCCCGGAGCAATTAACGGGCAGTTTAACAGTCCTGTTTTTGTCACTTTTCCGTTCACCAGAAATTCATAAACCAAATCGAATTTATCGGTCGAAGTAAAATCGTAGCGGTTGATCACGTTCACCGTGAGTGGACTTTTGCTTTCCAGCTTGAAATCGATGTATTGATACACTTTCTGCACCTGGGAGTAGTGCGGATGCGGAACCCGGTCAGGCCCAATCAGCCCGTTGATACAGAATGCCCCGTCATTGGGCATATCGTCAAAGTCACCGCCGTACGCCCAAAACTCATCATCTTTGAGGCTTAAATCGGCAGGCTGCTGGCCATACCGCATAGGCGATCCGTCAATTTTTTTGGCGATCCCCTGATCTACCCAATCCCAAATGGCAGCCCCGACAATGCTCGAATCGGCATAAACGACATCCCAGTACTCCTGCAGGTTTCCGCCTGAATTGCCCATTGCATGAAAATATTCACGCATGAAAACAGGTTTGTCCGTTATCTTTTCGCCCAATTCTTTTAAATCGGCAGGATGAAGGTAGCCTTCATCGTAAATAGCAGAAACTTCGCGGTAGCTGTCGGAATAAACCAAACGGCTGCCGTCTATTTTTTTTATCGTATCCGCCATCGCTTCAAGGCATTGCCCGCGACCGCCTTCATTCCCCAAGGACCAGAAGACGACACAGGGATGGTTTTTGTCGCGCTGCACCAACGAAACAGCCCTTTCAACATGGGATTTTGTCCAAATCAGATTGTCTCCAATCACTTTATTCCCTATCCCGAAACCGTGCGATTCCTGGTTCGCCTCGTCCATTACATAAAAGCCGTATTGGTCGCAAAGCTCATAAAATAAGGGATCGTCCGGATAATGGCAGGTCCGGATCATGTTGATATTGGCTTGCTTCATCAGCTCCAAGTCACGGATCGTGGTATTCCGATCGAGATGTTTCCCGGTACGGGGATGGTGCTCATGCCGGTTCACTCCTTTGAGTTTCACAGCTTTGCCATTGATATAAAATACATCTCCCCGGACTTCAATTTTGCGGACGCCAAAATAACATTCGGCTTTATCTACGACCTCATTCTTTTTATTTTTGAGCTTCAAAGTAAGATGATATAAATCGGGGGTTTCGGCAGACCAAAGCCGTGACTGTTTTAGCAATGTGCTCAATTCGAGCGACACTTGTTTTGACTTTTGAACCACGGGAACTTTTCCGGTAAATGAGAAATCAATCCAATCGCCTTGCTTCGAAAAACCTGTAAGTTCAGCATCTGCATACAAGCCTGAAACAGCTTGTTCAGAACGGTTATCAATATTGAGGTCAACAGATACATTTGCGTTTTCAAAAGAATTGTCAGGCTCAGCTTTCACAAAAAAATCGCTGATAAAGGTTTTGGGACGGGCAATTAAATCAACATCCCTGAAAATACCGCTTAACCGCCACATGTCCTGATCTTCGAGATAACTGCCATCGCAATATTTGTATACTTCTACAGCCAGTTTATTTTCACCTTTGCAGAGGTAAGGTGTAATGTCAAATTCGGCGGGCGACATGGAGTTCTCGCTGTACCCAACTTTCTGTCCGTTGACCCAGACATAAAATGCAGACAGAACTCCCCCAAAATTTAGAAATACCTGTTTTTTATTCCAGTTTTCGGGAATTTTAAAAGCGGTAGAATAACTACCAACCGGGTTTCGTTCGTTATAGCTCGTAAAGCTCTTATCCGGTTCTTCGGTTACTTTGGGCCAATCGGGCTTGAACGGATAAGCTATGTTTGTATAAATCGGAGTTCCGAATCCCTGCAACTCCCAGTTTCCCGGAACAAGGATATCATCCCAGTTTTCGGTGGAATAATTCTCGGTATAGAAATCTGTTGGACGCGATTGCGGGTCAGGAGACCATTTGAATTTCCAGATACCATTTAACGATTGAATCATTGGGTTGTTTGCCTTTTCGGATGCCAGAAAACCATAGGCATGTGGCATTTCTTTATTGATGCCATTGACATCGGGATTCTCCCAATCGGGAAGGCTTTGCCCGTAAAGAAAATTTACGGAGGAAAACAGAATCCCTAATAAAAGTTTTTTCAATGCGTTGGTTGACTTATTCATACTTAATTCACAATATTGATATTATTCAGTCCCCTGTTAGAGGTGCCTAACCGATGACCATTCGTCCAAACCATGCTATCCCGGAAAACGCCGTCGAACCCAACGGATATTTTCGTTCTAATGAAAAATGGAGCAAATATCACTCTCCCAAAACCGGCTGCCCTATCAATTCTATTCGCAGTATACCTTTTCATAAAAAACGCAGCTTGTACAGAGGGAACACTCTCCAATAAAAAACTCATTCGGATACTGAACGCATCCGTTCTCATCAACTATATCGATGGAAGGATATTTATAATGTAGCCACAAAGGTGCAGGACGAATGGCAAAATCCAAAATCACTTTAATTCCTGCCTGATCCATCAAATCCATAACGGTGTCAAACCATTCAAAGTCAAACTGTCCCTCGGCTGGGTCATAGCTGTCCCTGGCCAAATGCCCCATACGGACAACATTAAACCCGGCGTCTTTCATTAACCCGATATCGCTTTTTATTTTATCAAGATTCTTGTCGTCGTGCGGATGATAATTGGCGCCTATATACAATTCATGAGCATTCAGAATAAAACTGAAAAAGATAGAAATTGTAAGCAGCATCAATGCTTTACTGTTTTTTGTCTTCAATTTATAGTTCATCTAGTTTTATTTGTTTCCTGGCTCAATTTGATTACTGATATTTCGGTGAAATAAACGGACAGATCAATGTCCTCAAGAATAATTGCTCTTCAAAATCAACATCCAATATTGAAGAAAACACGGACACATCACCATTTAGACCAAACAGTACCAACAACTGCATTAGTCATTCCATTCTTTAAACAGACATTCCGGTGCGAAGTAATGGCAGAGGTGAAATTGGTTGGAGTATGAATACAAGGTATCATATAGGTTTAGGTTTTAGTTAATACGATTGTTGGTTTATTAAACCATCAAAAAATGACGTTTAAAGTTAGTAATTATTCTTGGCTAAAGTATAATGTGTCAGAATTTGTCATGGTATTGTTATGTGTTTGATTACGGTCATTTTGTTGTATCCAGCCCCTAATGCGCCAATATAAAAAAAGGCTGACCGTTCCGTACAACCGGAACAATCAGCCTCACAAAATTATTAAAACCAATATAGATAATTAGAGAGAATCGTAATAATCCTTCTCAACATAATTCCAGCACAACCAAAGTCCACCGCCATCAGCAACTTGAATGAGTTGCATGGTATTTTCAGTCAGGCTCCTGATGATCATTTTTGCATTCCAGTCAACAACCCGGGCTCCCTGGCCGCCGGTTACACCGTCATTTAAAATGTGTGCCCCCAGTACCTGCAACTGTTCGTCATCTGGGAACAGCATGAACGTGCCGGTTGCTTGTTCTCCCGAAACCAGGTTGTTAACAGTAAACGTAGGGGCTCCAGCCAATGAAAAAGTCATCGTGCCGTAAGGACCCGCCGGCATAGCCCAGCTTTGCCAACTAGGGGGCCATTCCCACGAGTATTCAGCCCCTACAAAAAATAACGGCCCAGCGAAAACCTTGCTGATCCCATTTTCATCAACATCAAGCACCCAAGTCTTGCTTTGCCCGGCCCCTCCAGCCAAAAATCCCCAGGATGGATGATCCAGGTAAGTGAAATTATAGGTATCAATTGAAACAGTGACGGTATCATCCTGCACAAAACCGCCCGCACTTTCTGCCCCGTAAACAAATTTATAATCGCCCGGGAAAGCAAAACGCAAAGTGTCAACCGGCATAAACGAGCGACCAATCGGGGTGCTCCAAACGGGGGCCACACCATCGGTCTGGCTTTTCAGGATAACCATATTCGGCTCGCCCTCTTTTTGGGTAATACTATAAGCCAGGTCTGCTTTGGCAATGGCCGGCTCAAGGCTGTATTCATCGGGCTGGCAGGCAAACAGTGCCAGTACCAATCCTA
>JBNKTK010000067.1:0-20024 GCA_050298035.1 Mangrovibacterium sp.
AATAATCAAAAACAAAATGAAAGCAATAGAAATAACACAGGCGGGAGAGATGAAAGTTGTGGAACGGGAAATGCCACAGGTTGGGAATGGAGATGTTCTTTTAAAACTAAAATATGTCGGTTTTTGCGGCTCAGACCTGAGCACCTACCTTGGACGAAATCCGTTGGTGCAGTATCCGCGTATTCCGGGACACGAAATATCGGCTGTTATTGAGCAAACTGGCGAAACTGTGCCTGATTCATTCAAAATAGGACAGCAGGTGACGGTTGTGCCTTATACCAACTGTGGACAATGTACTTCGTGTAAACAAAAGCGGTTTAATGCATGTCGCTACAACCAGACCCTGGGGGTACAGCGAGATGGTGCAATGGCTGAATACATAGCCGTTCCCTGGCAAAAGGTGTTGGTTGACGAAGAACTTAGCGATGTGCAGTTGGCTTTGGTAGAGCCGATGACGGTTGGTTTTCACGCCATTGATAATGGTAAGGTGACGGATTTGGACACGGTTTTGGTTTTTGGTTGCGGAATGATTGGCAGCGGGGCAATTGTTCGGGCAAAGTTGCGTGGCGCTACCGTAATTGCCGTTGATATTGATGATGCTAAGCTGGAAATAGCCCAAAAGTTAGGTGCGGCATATATTATCAACTCTAAAACACAAAATCTGCATGAGGAACTCGAACGAATTACCAATGGAAACGGCCCCAATGTTGTAATTGAAGCTGCTGGTAACCCGATTACCTACAAAGCTGCAATTGACGAAGTTGCTTTTGCCGGCCGGGTAGTCTGCATTGGTTATGCCGGAAACGAGGTGGCATTCTCAACCAAATTATGGGTGCAAAAAGAATTGGAAATCATGGGCTCGCGAAATGCCAATCCCTCTGACTTTGATGCCGTGATGAAGTTTCTGAAACACAGCGATCTGGATGAGAGTTTGTTTGTTTCAAGGACGGTTGACCCGGAAGAGGCACCAGCTGCCATGCAAAGCTGGTCGGAGGCACCGGGCAAAGTCATGAAGATATTGGTGAGATTTTAAGCTTGACCTGGAGCCTGTTTAAACCTTCTGGATTATTTCAGGCTTCCCAAAAGGCAATTCACCTGATGTGAAACTGGAAATTATATCAGGGTCGGGTGAATTCCCAACAGGTTCATCTATCCTGTTTCAAGATGGTTCGGACATTGCAATTCGTGACGGAAAAGCAGCTATTGAGTTGCGTTCCTATTATGCCGGAAAAACAGTAATAAGGGCTACTTCACCGGGGCTGAAACCGAACGAGATAACAATAACTTCAACGGGAGGGCCGGAATCCAGCAGTGAAACTATCCAGGAAATCTCACGTCCGTATGTTCGGTATTCTGCTCAGAGTAACACGAAAGGGGAGGGCACGATCAATCTTTTAGCCGAGCGCCCGACAAAAGTTAGCAGTTCAACAGAAGGTCATTCCCCGAGATTAGCCAATGATGGCGATCTGTCGACTTATTGGGAAGCCAATGAAAAGTCCGGTGAAACAGCTTGGTGGCAGGTTGATATGGGGAACATCTATTCGCTTTCGCAGGTAAAATTGAGTTCCCGTGAAGGAACAGCTGTACAGTATACTGTCGAAATTTCGATAGACGGAAACGAGTGGAAAACGATTGTTGAGCAAACAAGCACTACCGCTACCGAAAGAACCCGGATCGATGAGCCGTCAGCCGGAAATGCCGGACGGTTTTTGCGGATAAAGTTCAAAGGAAGAAAAGCAAACATAGCAGAAATACAAGCCTTTGGAATTCATATTGACAGGTAGGTTTATTGATCGGTAGTGAATCATTAAAGTAAGCACAGTAAATGAAGACTGTAAAATTCAAAAATTAACAATAGTAAGATGAAAAAACAGGTTTACACCCAATTTCTTGAAATTATTTTGTTGATGATAATCACGGTTAATGCAACCGGACAAATAACAGAACGCACAAAACCCGCCGGGTGGGACAAGCTTGTCCCTGGTGCCCGGTTTATAGATCGTTTCCTTCCCATTCCGCAACAAGGGGAACTGACAAGTGATACATGGGGGGCTGATGATGTTATCCCCAGATATACGGACAATGGAATCGAAGACAGTGAGTGGTCCTATTGGGGGGGTAATATTATGGTTGGCGACGATGGCAAATACCATATTTTTGTTTGCCGTTGGCGCGAAGATTCACCCAAAGGTCACTTCGAATGGCCAAACTCAATTGTTGTGCATGCTGTTGCCGACAAATCATCAGGCCCTTTTAAAGTGGAAGGCACCGTAGGAAAAGGGCACAACCCGGAAGCTTACCGGTTAACGGATGGCCGGTATGTCGTGTATGTTATTGATGGCTATTATATCGCGGACAATATGAATGGCCCCTGGACATCTGGTAAGTTTGATTTTGATTCGAGGGATAGAAAGATTATTGAAGGGTTGTCTAACCTGTCTTTTGCCCAACGAGAAGATAGTTCCTACATCATGGTTTGCCGTGGAGGAGGAATCTGGTTTAGCAAGGATGGTATTTCTCCTTATTATCAGGTAACGGATAAAAGCGTTTACCCTCCTGTTGAAGGCCGTTTCGAAGATCCGGTACTATGGCGCGACAATATTCAGTATAACCTGATCGTGAATGATTGGTACGGAAGGATTGCCTATTACCTGCGTTCAAAAGATGGTATTCACTGGAAAGTAGATCCGGGCGAAGCTTATACTCCGGGAATTACAAAATACCAGGATGGCACCAATGAAAATTGGTTTAAATATGAACGCATTAAAATTTTACAGGACGAATACGGACGGGCAATACAGGCAAACTTCGCTGTAATTGATACCATCAAATGGGATGATAAACCCCTGGACAGGCATAGCTCTAAAAATATATGTATCCCATTGAATAAAGGATTGTTGATAACAATTCTTGGCAAAGACAAGATTGATGCAAACACGAAATCGGTACGGGTAAAGATTCAAGCGGAAGAAGGATTCGATCCCCAAGCTGATATTGACATCAGTTCGTTGCGTTTTGGCGCTTCTGAAGAAGTGAATTTCGGACGGGGAAGTAAGGTGAAGGAGACTCAGAGAGCCGGCGATGATTTGATTGTCCTGTTTGACGGAGCCGGCAATGGACTGACCGACGATAACTTTGCTGCAAAATTGATCGGAAAAACGAAACAGGGGGAAATGATTTTTGGTTTTGCAAGACTTCCTCTGGTTGATTACCTGGAACCGGAATTGTCTTCCCGTTTGCCGGTGATTAAAAACTCGGATTCTGGTTGTACCCTGGAAGTAGAAGTACAGAATTTTGGACAAGTGCCTTCCGGCACGGCTTCAATTGAAGTTGAAAAAGTTTCGGAAGGAACCCCGGTTGTAATAGCTTCTGGCGTGGTTCCTGTACTCAACCCGTTTGAAAAAACAATTGTGAAATTGGAATGCGCTACTGTTCAGCAACCACGTTGTCCGGTAAAGGTTATCCTTCGGTCGGAAAACAAAATATTGGAAACCTTGGACGGTGAACTGAAGGCTGAATAAATTGCCTGGCAGTTTGTAGCATACCGGTTATGGTTGCATGAAATAATGTTTTTGGTCTTAATGATGGATCAACTTGATTTTAGATGAGAAAAGCGATCAATTGAATTTTCTGTGGAAAAATAGAGGATTAAGTAAGAAAGCTTAGATGATCCTATTCTAATAACCAGAGAGTTTTTTAAAGGGCTTGTCTTCCAAGCTGGGTTTCATTTCTTTTCCTTTGATAAAAAGCCCTCCGTAGGCCGAACCTCCAAAAGCAAACTGTATTTTCAGTTTTAGCATTAGTTGATCGAAGCGGTGGGCAGGCCGTCAAAACGCCCGGGCGAGGGTTCGTTTTGACAAGATTTTTGCTTCCTTTTCATCGATTGGAAAAGGAAGAGCCCGTCCGGCTACAGGACAAGAAAGTTGACTGTTGCAGGATAGCTAATCATTGTTTTTAGACAATTGATTTGATATGGTGCTAAAATATTTGATTTAAATAGGGATCTCCACAAGAATTTGAATTGATCCGAGAAAAGGATGTTATCTGTTTGGAATAATGGCATCCCCCGGATTTAAAAAAGCCCGTAATTTCTTACGAGCTTTTTTCTTGTCGGGGCGACAAGATTTGAACTTGCGACCCCTCGCCCCCCAGACGAGTGCGCTACCAGGCTGCGCTACGCCCCGATCTTGTGCGTGCAAAAGTATATAAACACCAGAATACTTCAAAATAAAAGCTGAAAATATATTTGTCTAATTTTGATAGTCTGACTCTATGTGATCTTAATTATTATCGATTGCGTAAATATTGCATATATTTAGATGTTATGTACTTTTGTGGAAGAAAAGAACTAAAAGATATAAGTCATGTTTAAATCATTAAATCTTAGCGAAAACGAAAAACCAAATACGACTCCTGCCGGTGATGCAGAACGTGTAAAATGTTTGATTGTAGGTTCAGGGCCTGCCGGTTACACTGCTGCGATCTATGCTGCAAGAGCCAATTTAAGCCCAGTTATGTACGAAGGACTTCAGCCGGGAGGGCAGTTGACCACTACGACAGAAGTAGAGAATTTCCCTGGTTATCCCGAAGGGGTTACCGGCCCGGTTTTGATGGAAGACCTGAAAAAACAGGCCGAGCGTTTTGGTACAGATATCCGCTTTGGTTTGGCAACAAAGGTTGATTTCTCCGGGGAAATCCATAAAGTTTGGATTGACGATAAGAAACTGATCGAAGCTGAGACTGTAATTCTTGCAACTGGTGCTACTGCAAAATACCTTGGATTGGAAGATGAAAAGAAATATGCAGGGGGCGGTGTTTCTGCCTGTGCTACTTGCGATGGCTTTTTCTATCGCGGAAAAGATGTGGCTGTTGTAGGTGGTGGTGATACTGCTGCCGAAGAAGCAATCTACCTGGCCGGGCTGGCCCGAAAAGTTTACCTGATTGTTCGGCGAGATGTATTGCGTGCATCAAAGGTGATGGCAGAACGCGTAGTGAAAACCCCGAACATTGAAGTTTTGTGGAAACATCAAACCAAGGGTTTGTTCGGGAATGGTGTGGTTGAAGGGGCAACCCTTTGGAAAAATAAGGGTGAAGCTAATGAGGAAGAGGTGACTATTAAAATTGACGGTTTCTTCCTGGCAATCGGTCATAAACCAAACTCCGATTTTGTTGCCGAATATGTTGAAACCGATGAGGTTGGTTATATTAAAACAACCCCGGGAACTTCAAAAACAAATGTGCCCGGCGTATTTGCTTGCGGCGATGTACAGGACCCTCACTATCGTCAGGCTGTAACCGCTGCGGGTTCAGGCTGTATGGCAGCTATTGATGCTGAACGTTATTTGTCAGAGAAGCATTCATAAAAAGAGATAGCATACCAACAAAAAATCCATCCGTCAACTGACGGATGGATTTTTTTATTTCAGGTGAAATTAATCAGCTTAAATAGCTCCCATTTGTGGAACTTCTGTACCACTGTATGCACCGTTGGCCAACTTCTCGCGAACTTCACTGAACGCTTTGATCGTGTAGGCCACATCTTCCAATGAGTGTTCTGATGTCGGGATTATCCGAAGGATGATTTCTCCTTTAGGGATAACCGGGTAAACAACAACAGAGCAGAAGATACCATAATTTTCACGCAGGTCAACAACAACGTTTGTCGCTTCAACAACGCCACCTTTCATGTAAACAGGAGTTACAGGTGTGTTGGTGCGTCCAAGGTCGAACCCGGCAGCTTTCAACCCGTTTTGCAGCGCATTAACGATTGTCCACAGTTTTTCGCGTAATTCCGGTTTGCCTTTCAGCAGCTCCAAGCGTTTCATTGCACCGATAACCAATGGCATAGGCAATGATTTGGCGAAAGTTTGCGAGCGCATGTTGTAGCGAAGGTAGTTGCACACTTCGCGTTTGCTGGCTACGAATGCTCCGATTGATGCCATCGATTTGGCGAAAGTACAGAACAGGATGTCTACTTCGTCCTGTACGCCGAAATGTTCTGCCGAACCAGCACCGGTGGCACCCATTGTACCAAATCCGTGCGCATCGTCAACCAATAAACGGAAATTGAATTCCTTCTTCAAGGCAACAATCTCATCCAATTTGCCCAAATCGCCTGACATACCGAAGACCCCTTCAGTAATAACCAGGATACCACCTCCTTGTTTTTCGGCTAATTTGGTAGCACGTTCGAGTTGTTTTCTCAGGTTGTCAATATCGTTGTGTGGGAACACAAAGCGTTTTCCCATGTGCAAACGAACACCGTCCAAAATACAGGCGTGAGCTTCACTGTCGTAAACCACTACATCGTTGCGGCCGCAAACAGCATCAATAATAGATACCATCCCCTGGTAACCGAAGTTCAGCAGGAAAGCGTCTTCTTTATTGACAAATGCCGCCAGGTCGCGTTCAAGTGCTTCGTGGTAGTCAGTTTGTCCCGACATCATGCGGGCACCCATCGGATAAGCCAAACCCCAGTCTGCTGCTGCTTTTGCATCTGCTTCGCGCACTTCCGGATGGTTAGCCAACCCAATGTAATTGTTTAAACTCCAGGTAAGTACCTCCTTGCCCCTGAACTTCATGCGAGGCCCAATTTCACCTTCCAGTTTTGGGAATGCAAAATAGCCATGAGCCTGCTTCATATACTGGCCGATATTTCCTTTGTTAGACGTAAACTTTTCAAAAATATCCACTTCGCTTAGCTTTAAAATTAAACTGTGCAAATGTAATTCTTTTTAAGAAGTCTGCAAATTTGTTAAATTATATTAAACCAAGTAGTAGAACCACTTTTCTTGCTTATTTTGCAGCTGAAAATTAATAAAAACGTATCTTTGCGCCATGCTGAAAAAAATGAGAAATTTTGGGGTAATCGGACTGTTGGTATTGTTGCTTTCAACTGCATGCAGCGATTTCAATAAAATAATAAAAAGTACCGACTACGAATTCAAATATAAAAAGTCAATTGAGTACTACGAAGCAGGGGAGTATGTCCGCTCTTCAACTTTATTGAGAGAGTTGGTGAACATTTACCGGGGTACCAGCCGGGCTGATAAGATCTATTATTATTACGCAAAGAGTTTTTTGGGGATGAAGGACTATATGATGGCGGGGCACTGGTTCCGCACATTGGTGAAGGAATTTCCGAAGAGCGACTACGTGGAGGAAGCCCAGTTTATGATTGGTTATTGTTTTTACCAGGATTCGCCCAAGCCCCGGCTTGATCAGGGGGTTAGCCAAAATGCGATTGATGCGCTGCAATTGTACATTAACCTGTATCCTTCCAGCGAACGGGTTGAGGAAGCAAACCGCCTCATTATCGAATTGCGTGACAAGTTGGTTTATAAGTCATTTTTAACAGGTAAACTGTATTACGACCTCGAAAACTACAAAGCTGCAGTAATTGCACTGACCAATTCATTAAAAGATTTTCCGGACACAAAATACCGCGAAGAACTCATGTTTATGCTGCTTCGTGCAAAATATCTGTTGGCTATTAGAAGTGTAGAAGAAAAAAAAGACCAGCGTTTGAGCGAAGCTTTGGATGAATATTTTACCTTTGTCGATGAATTTCCGGATAGTGAACACCGGAAAGAGGCTGAAAGATATTACGAAGCAACAGCCAAATTATTACACTACAACGAAGACGTTAATTAATTAAGAATATGGATTTTAAAAGAATCAAAGCTGAAGGGACAACTGTTCCACGAGATTTGACTGATTTGGAAGAACAAACAGGAAATGTTTACGAAACTGTGATGATTCTTGCAAAACGTTCGAACCAGATTGCTTCTGAAATGAAAGAAGAACTGAACCAGAAATTGCAGGAATTCGCTTCATACTCTGATAATTTGGAAGAAGTTTTTGAGAACCGTGAGCAAATTGAGATTTCAAAATACTATGAGCGTTTGCCAAAACCAACGCTAATTGCTTACGAGGAACTAAAACAAAAACAAATTTATCACCGTAATCCGGCTAAGGAAAACCGCAAAGGATTATAGAAATATTAGCCTTCATGAGGCTTGACGGAAAACATATCATTTTAGGTGTGACCGGGAGTATAGCTGCCTATAAGGCAGCTTATCTTTTAAGGCTACTTGTGAAAGAAGGTGCCGAAGTGCAGGTGGTGATGACACCCGCCGCAAAAGAATTTATTACTCCTGTTACCATGAGTGCCCTGTCGAACAAGCCGGTGGCATCGGAATTTTTTGCGGCTAACGACGGTACCTGGCATTCCCATGTTGATATGGGACAGTGGGCCGATCTGATGCTGATTGCCCCGATTACTGCTGCTACGATGGGGAAGATGGTCAGTGGTGTTGCCGATAATTTGCTGGTTACAACCTATATGTCGGCAAAGTGCCCGGTGATGATTGCGCCGGCAATGGATCTGGATATGTTTCGTCATCCCTCAACGCTTCAGAACCTGGAAACCCTGAAATCATTCGGGAATATTATTCTGGAGCCCGGCGAAGGGGAGCTTGCCAGCGGCCTGCACGGGAAAGGCCGGATGCAGGAACCTGAGCAGATAGTTGAGGAAGTTGTCACTTTCTTCAACTCAAAAAAAAAACTTCTGAATAAACATTTTTTGGTGACGGCAGGGCCAACTTACGAGAAGATTGACCCGGTGCGCTTTATCGGAAATTATTCTTCCGGGAAGATGGGTTTTGCCCTGGCAGAGAAATTGGCATCACAAGGCGCCAAAGTTACCTTGGTAAGCGGTCCTGTCTCGTTAAAAGTAAATCATCCGGGGATTAAACGGATTGATGTTGAATCGGCACTGGAAATGAAAAAGGCCTGTGAACAGGTTTTTCCAGAGGTTGACGGGGCAGTGATGTGTGCCGCAGTGGCTGACTATCGGCCCAAGAACAAAGCCGGCCACAAAATAAAGCGCACCCAGGATGACATGTCGATTGAGCTCGAAGCGACTGATGATATTGCTGCCACACTGGGAAAACTGAAGACAGAAAAGCAAATTCTGGTTGGGTTTGCCCTCGAGACGCAGGATGAACTGGCAAATGCCCAAGCGAAAATGAAAAAGAAGAACCTCGATTTCATTGTACTCAATTCGTTGCAGGATGAAGGGGCCGGTTTTGGTGTCGATACCAATAAAATTACTATTCTTTCAAAAGACAATAAAGCTCAGGAATTTGAGTTAAAAATGAAGTCGGAAGTTGCCCGTGATATTGTCGGGAAGATTGCCGCAGAGCTGGAAAAACGTTAAGACTTCCGAATAATTTTTTAATTTTACTCCATCGGTAGAACCTCTATTATGAAGAAACTGAGCAGTCTTTTAATCATCTTTTTTGTTTTTTTGACCGTTGTATATGCGCAGGAACTACGGTGCAATGTCAGTATTTCTGCTACAAAAATACAAGGTGCCAATCGGAATGTTTTCCGAACGATGCAGGCCGACTTGTACGAGTTTATGAACAACCGTAAGTGGACTGACCATGTTTATGCGATGGATGAACGCATTGAGTGTAATATTTTTATTCAGCTTGATGAACAGCTCTCCTCCGATGAATTTAAAGGCACAATGACGGTACAATTAAGGCGTCCGGTGTTTAACTCTTCCTATGAAACAACTTTGCTGAACATTAAGGATAAGGATTTTCAGGCCAGATATGTTGAATTTCAGCCGATGGAATTTAACGAGACATCTAACCGTGACAATCTGACGAACCTGATGGCTTTTTATGCCTATATCATTTTAGGTATGGACTATGACTCGTTTTCGCCTGATGGTGGAACCGAATTTTTCCAGAAAGCGCAGCAGATTGTAAATAACTCGCAGAATGCACGGGAACCGGGGTGGAAGGCTTACGAGAGTGAACGCAATCGCTATTGGTTGGTTGAGAACCTGCTGAATAAATCGTATGCGCCTTTCCGTCAGTGTATTTATCGTTATCACCGGTTGGGCTTGGATCAGATGAATGAGCGGATCGAAGAAGGACGTTCCGAGATGGCCGAATCCCTGCGACTGATTCAGCGGGTGTTCCGTACCAGACCTTCTTTGTACATCCTGCAAATCTTTTTCGATGCCAAATCGGACGAAATGGTCAACGTGTTTTCCAATTCGTATCCGGATGAGAAAAATCGGGTGCTGGCTATTTTGAATGAATGTGACCCGTCGAATGGCAGCAAGTATGAGAAAATTAAGATCGACAATACCTTCAATGTAGAGACCCCGTAAATTGACACTGACGTGCTTAAATCCCTCCATATCTCAAATTATGCCCTGATTGATGAGTTAGATATCAACTTTCACCAGGGATTCAATATTATTACCGGCGAAACCGGGGCAGGGAAATCAATTATTCTTGGGGCGTTGGGCTTGATACTTGGGCAGCGAGCCGATCTGAATGTACTTCAGCAAAAGGATAGGAAGTGTACGGTTGAAGGGACATTTCAGATAAAGGATTACGCGTTGGAACCATTTTTTGAAGAGGAAGAGCTCGACTATGATGATCTGACGATCCTCAGGCGGGAGATTACCCCTGCCGGGAAATCGAGGGCTTTTATTAATGATACTCCGGTCAACTTGAAGGTATTGCAGAATTTGGCAATTCGGTTGATTGATATTCATTCGCAGCACCAAAACCTGGAGTTGGGCGACCGGTTCTTTCAGCTTCGGTTGGTGGATTTGGTGGCCGGGAATGAAAGTCTGTTAAAGGAGTATGGTCAGGTATTTCAGGAATTGAGCAGTCAGAGGAAGAAACTGGCTGTTTTGCAGGAAGAAGCTGATAAGGCAAAAGCCGATCTTGATTATTTTCAGTTCCAGTTTCAGCAACTCGATGAAGCCCGCTTGAAAGACCAGGAACAGGAGGAGTTGGAAGCCGAGCAGGGTACACTGGAACATGCCGAAGAAATTAAGCTCACTTTTGGCCAGATGACCGAGGACTTGGAACGTGAGGAGGCTGGCATTTTGCTACGGTTGAAAGAACATCTCAGTCAGATATCCAAACTGGCGGCATTTATGCCTGAAGCCCGGCTGATTAGAGAAAGACTGGAGTCGTGCTACCTCGAACTGAAAGATTTGGTTGTTGAAAGTGCTTCTATTGCTGAGCATGCAGAACATGACCCGGGCCGGATTCAGCTGGTTACTGAACGATTGGACCTGATTTATTCGCTTCAGCAAAAGTTTCGTGTTGGCTCGGTAGGAGAGTTAATTGCATTGAAAAATGAATTTGACCAAAAGATACAGCAAATTGCTTCTTTTGATGACGAAATTGAGGCTGTGTCAAAACGGGTTACAGAGCTAACAGCTTTGGTTAATGAACAGGCTGAGGTTATTCGTGGTCGAAGGGGGGCTGTTGCCGGATTAATTTCTGAGTCGGTTGAAGAGGTGCTGCAAAAGCTTGGAATGGTGAATGCCATTCTGCAGGTGCAGTTTGAGCCGTTGGACGAAGCCGGGGTGAATGGTATGGATGAAGTCCGTTTTCTGTTTTCGGCGAATAAAAGTTCGGTGCCTCTGGAGATATCCCGGATTGCATCGGGTGGTGAGATTTCGCGGGTTATGCTGGCCCTGAAGACATTGATTACCGACAGCAAATCGCTGCCAACGATCGTTTTTGATGAAATTGATACCGGTATTTCTGGTGAGGTTGCCTTAAAAATGGGGATAATCCTTCGCGAAATGTCTTCTAATATGCAAGTGATCAATATTACACACTTGCCCCAAATTGCCGGAAAGGGGCAACATCATTTCAAAGTATATAAATACGATGGCGACGAACGTACATTTACTTCTATTCGTCAGCTAAATGATGATGAAAGGGTAGAGGAGCTGGCCCTGATGCTTGGTGGCGAGAAAGCTTCCGAAACAACCCGAAAAACCGCACGGGAGTTGCTGAATTAGTGTTGGAGGGAATAACGATACACAGCATTTTTAGTAAATGACGTCACGAATTTCTTTCACTTGGCTTTTCTTGTTTTTTTGTTCAAAAACTTCTTTTTTCTTTTGTTCGTATGATAATGAGCCTTGCCGTGGATTGAGTGTAATGGTCTTGATTGCGCTCACCTTTTGTATTTCTTCTTTTTTTGTCACCACTGCTTTTTTCGATCTCCTATGGATGAGAGCAACCAAGCCAAAACTCAGAGAAAGAAGTAGTATGAAACCTGTTGTAATTTCGAAATAGTGATTTAAAGTCAATGCAAGGAGGCTAAAAACGATGGTATAGGCAACAAGGAAGCTACTCGCTTGTATGTGGTTTAATCTTGCTTTTAACAGCAAGTGGTGCAGGTGGTTCATGTCGGGTGAAAATGGAGAACGGTTATTCCAGATTCGTATTGTGAAAACACGCAGGGTGTCAGTTATCGGGACAATCAGTAGCCCAAGTGCAATAATAGGCGCATTGTCAATATGATACGGTGTGTTTGTGGTCGTATTCAGTTCAATAAATTTAATGACCATTGATGAAAGAAAGATGCCAAGAATAAGTGATCCGGTATCGCCCATAAACACTTTGTAGTGTTTTCCCCACAGGTTGAATCGCAAAAATGCCACCAAACTACCAGCTAATGCAAAGCAAGCAATGCCAAAGTTGGTGTATCCTGTCATGTAGAACCAGTACCCGAGTGCAGCAGAGATAAAGAAGGATATGCCTGCCGCTAGTCCGTCAATCCCATCAATAAGGTTAATTGCATTTACCAGGAAAAGTATGATCAGTACAGAAAATGGAATGCTTATCCACATGTTTAGCTCGTGAATCATAGCAAAGCCGTAAATATTGGTAATCCGGTAGTTCCCCAGTATAACCAGTATTAAGGCCGCGATGGTTTGCACTATCAGTTTCTTTTTTGCTGATATGATCATGATGTCATCTTTCATCCCGATAAAAAACATCATGATGATTGCAGCATATAGGTATTGAAGACCCTGAGTCTTGTTGGTATCAGTAAATAAAAGGGTGCTTAATGTTAATCCGAAAAAAATGGCAACGCCTCCAAGAGTTGGGACAACCATTTTGTTTAGTTTCCGGTGATCCGGGACATCAAACAAATGTTTGGCCATTGAAACCCGAACGATGGGGGGGATTACAATGTAGGTGAGCAGAAAGCTTGTTATAATGTTTGAAAAAATGGTAATGTCCATGGCGTATTCTTTCTAATTAGAGCCTGTTTCTCTTTTATATTTTAACTAAAGGTTTAATTATTAGACTTCCTATTTGTTAAATCATGAGATCATATTGTTGCCATAATTGAACAAGGTTTCCCTATGTTTGAAATTGTGCTTTATTTCTATGATAGCTCAAATTGTCTTTTTGATCAAAGATAATCAATGCTAAATAATTTTATGTGCTATTTTGATCAATAATGTTTAATTGTAATGATATCATAAAATGGATATTTTTTTATTTGTTTATGGCTCGATTATAATTTAATATTTTTTTTACATTAACCAGTATTGGTATTAAGAATAACTATTCAATTGAGATCAGTAACAATCTGCACATCTCTTTAATTGTAGCTCGCCAAAGTTTTTGAGCGTCATCTTAATGGATCAATGGAATAAGATGGAAAAAGGAAAGCTACCTGTCTTTAGATACTTATCAATCTCACTTTATAAGTACAGGCTTTAGCTTAATAATATCCATTCTTTCTCGGCAGCTTGTATCAGTCCTGTAAAATATCATTCTGTCGATTTATTGGTTATTTTTACTATTAAGCTAATTTAATTCAGATATTTATGTAATGCAATAGTGAAAATGAAAAATGCATGATCCCCCCTATTTTTTGTACGAAGGTGCATTTTTAGCACATGAACTATTCGTTTTTGAGTGTTTTTTGGTTTTTCGTGTTGTGAATTTGCTATGTTTTTTTGTTTTAAAAGGATACGTTGGAGAAGAGGAACCATCGAAAATCAAGAAGAAGCACATGTCCTTTGGTTAGCTGCGGAGCATTAGGTAATCTAATGAAATAAATTTTACAATGAACCCTAGGTGTAGTGATAAAATTATTATTTGTCTAATTTTGTTATCTGATAACATGGAGTGAATGGACAAGGCATCGTCATTTTATACATAAATACTTGAAAACGATAAAATATGGCAACAAAGCATAAAGTGTTAAGAATAAAAGTCTTAAATAAGAAAGTAGAAAAAATCCTGGAAGGATTGATTGAATTGAAGTTGGTAGAAGTCGTGAAGGATGAGCCGCAAAAGAAGATCGCTGAGAAGCCGGTGGAAAAGCCCAAAAGCCAACCGGTAGAGGTTCAAACAAATCCGGCTGATGCAATAAGGCGACACGAAACGGCCGCTTCGATCCTGCACCGATACAATGGTGATAGTCCGACTTTGAAAACCATGAAGGACATGCGCTCCATTATTGACAATATGAGAGGGAAAAAGAGCTAAGCCTTCAATCATTTTTTCGAATTGTACATGAGATGAGCCAGTGCACCCAGGTCGATGCTTCTTGGACGAAGATGTCCTGAACAGATGAATAAAGGAGCTGGTGCTGGTGTCGCTCAGGCGATCTCAAGTAAGTGTGACCGGATGTATATGGAAAACAAAGACACGAAACAATGGTTCGCGGTGTATACCAAGAGCAGAGCAGAAAAAAAGGCTTTAAAAGAGCTTACCGACAAAGGTATCGAGGCTTATTTGCCCTTGCACAGAACGTTAAGGCAGTGGAGCGACAGGAAGAAACTGGTTGAACTGCCTTTTATCCCGGGGTATCTTTTTGTCCACATTTCCAGGAAAGAATACGATCAGACCCTCTATGTTGACAATGTTGTTTGCTTTATTACATTTGAGGGGAAAGCTGTACCTGTCAGGGATGATGAAATTGCAGTGCTTAAAAAAATCCTTCAACAAGACCAGATAAAAGCAGAACTTACCCGCGAAGACCTCTCGCCGGGACAAATCGTCGAAATAATCTCAGGGCCTCTGATGGGAATAAAAGGAGAGTTGATCAGCATTCATGGGAAAAACAAAGTCGGGGTGCGTATCCCTGAAATTGAGTGCACGATCATGGTTGAGGTCCCTATTTCTCAATTGGTGATTTACCATAACACGAACGCGTAATATGATTCTTCTAATATTGCCCTTCATACTTCATTATTTTTAAATCATTATTTGCAGTTTAATATTGAGTAATTTATTTATTCATTATATTTGGGAATATTTTATGGTTGAATATTGTTGTGCATTGATCATCAGTCGTATATTTTACTTGTATTGATTGAATCATTAACAAAAGGGTATATTTTTTTTGTTTTTGCTGATGATTGAATGAATGTGCGGCAACGACTTATTCCGATTGGGACTGAGGAGGCGAAGCCGTGAAATACCTGAATGAATTAACAAAAAACAGATATATTTTTTTTTGTGTCAATGCTTGTTTTGATCAGCTTGTTTCCCACAGAATTTCCTGTTTGTCAATCAATTTTTAGAGGGTGGAGATTTTAAATTTATTCTATTCAAAATCAATCTGCCTGAATATATTTGTATATTCATTTCAACAATAGATTTATGCTTGATGCCCTGATTACTTCCAAAACCAGGATTAAGATTTTACTCAAATTTTTTCTGAACAAGAATAACAAAAGCTACTTGCGAGGACTTGAACAGGAATTCGATGAATCATCAAATGCTATTCGGGTTGAATTGAACCGGTTTGAGAAGGCCGGTTTGTTGAGGAGTTCTGTTGAAGGCAACAAGAAATATTTTCAGGCGAATACCGAACACCCCCTCTTTAACGACATCAATAGTATTTTGCTAAAAATGGTAGGGATTGATACCATTATCGAAAATATTACAAGCAAATTAGGGGAAATTGATGCGGCATATCTTGTTGGTGATTTTGCTAAGGGCACCGACTCGAAGATAATCGATTTGGTGTTGGTTGGTCGTGAAATGAATATTGCCGCTATTAATAAATACATTGAAAAGGCAGAAAAGATAATCAAACGCAAAATTCGTTATATCAGCATTAAAAGAGAAGAGATGGCAGATTATTTTGAAAAGACCCCTACTTTATTGATTTGGTCGAGCGAATCGGGTACAAAGGCGGTGTAAAGATCAGCCGTGGTCTTCGGGATCGTTTTCGATCACCGGAGGTTGTTCAATCAGACTTTGAAGTACGAGAAAGGTAGAAATATAACCAACTCAAAATATTGTTCATCCCCGAAATGTGTAAAATATGGAAAAGCAATATAACATAGCAGTAGATTTTGACGGAACCATCGTGGAGCATAAGTACCCAAAGATTGGCAGGGAGATCCCTTTTGCCATTCATACGTTGAAGGCATTGCAGGCAAAAGGGCACCGGTTAATCCTTTGGACTTTCAGGGCAGGGACAGAACTGGAGGATGCTATTGATTTTTGTCAGTCGAACGGGCTTGAGTTTTATGCCGTCAATAAGAACTATCCCGAAGAAAAGATGAACGATCATATCAGCCGGAAAATTTTGGCTGACATCTACATTGATGACCGGAACATTGGCGGCTTGCCTTCCTGGACTGAAATTTACCATACAATCCACCCCGAAGAGGCAGTTGGGGCTCCAAAGTCTACTTCAAAATGGAAATGGTTTAAATGATAAACTTTCGGGCTTTGTTAATGAAAGTACTATCCTCGATTTTTTTATACAAATCCAATGATCAACACGCCAGGCCTGCCTGGTGAACGAATGCGAAAATAACAGTCTAAATGAGAACAATGAAAACGTTACAAAAAAAAGTCAGCTTACCTCTGTTTGTGCTATTGGGGATACTTACCCTGATTTCCTGCCGGAACAGTCAGGAACTGATTTACATGCAGAATGCTGCCAACCAGGAAATGCTCCGTGTGCTTGGTGATACGGTCACCCAATATATCATTAAGCCGGGCGATATCCTTTACGTCAGCATCAAGTCGATGAATGCCGAGGTTAACGCCATGTTTAACCCCGAAGCCACCATGGAGGCTCAAAGCATGAGCTCATATCAAAAATTCACGACACCGCAGGGAGCATACCTTTACGGGTTCGAGGTTAACGAGGGAGGCATGTTGAACCTGCCTGTGTTGGGCGACATTCCTGTTGCCGGGCATCCACAGAATGAAATTGAGAAGATTGTTCAGCAGGTGGCCGATAAATACCTGAAGGAAGCCATTGTAAAAGTCAAATTGCTGAATTACCGGGTAACGGTCATGGGCGAGGTAAGGTCTCCCGGGGTGTATTACAATTACAACAATAACTTTAGTGTGCTGGATGCCATTGCTATGGCCAATGGGAATACCGATTATGCCAGCATTAAGCATGTGCTGGTGCTTCGGCCTTTGCCCGAGGGGAATAAAGCCACCCTGCTCGACCTGTCCGACAAAAATGTATTTCTTTCCGAAGCGTTCTACCTGCATCCGAACGACTATGTTTTTGTTGAGCCGGACAAATACAAAAACTTCCAGTTGAACAGCCAGGCCTATTCCATGTTTCTTTCGTCCATCAGCCTGATGCTGGCGGTACTGGGATTTCTGCTGTAAGCCGGGACAAGCATTCAATTGACTTTGGAAAAAACGAACCTGAATAAAAACAAAAGATTTACAATACCAACTCAAATGACAAATAATTCCTTTCAACAAGTACCACAACATCAGCAGGAAGATGAAGTTGACCTGAAACGCTTGTTTTTCCTCCTTCTTCGCCATTGGTACTGGCTGGCCATCTGCATGGTCCTGGGTGTTGCTGGCGGCTGGTTTTGGGGGCAAACAAAACACCAGGCCTATTCCATCGATACCAGCATTATTGTTCCCGATAAAAGCAATGGGTTTGACCTGGAAAATATTTTCGAGAAAAGCGTGTCCGGTTCATCCAGTCAGTCGATAAATAATGAGATTGAGCTGTTAAAGTCGTTTACCCTTAACCACCGGGTGGTGGAAAACCTGAATTGGCGTACAGCCTGGTACGAGAAAGATTTCTTCAGATGGAAAGGGCTTTACACGCGTGAACCGTTCCTGGTGCAAGAGTTGGAAACAGGGAATAACGCCGAGAACGTGGCGATCACAATCCATCCCCTTGAAAATGGGAAGTATGATATCTCTGTTGATGGGGACGGCATCGTGAATAATGAGCGAGTTGATATTAACTTTTCTGCAACCGGAACTTTCGGACAGCCGTTCGAGAACCAATTCTTTCATTTTGTTCTCCATAAAAAGGATGACAAACAGCCGGTAGACGGGAAAAGTTATCGTTTCTTTTTTCAAAATGCCAACGGACAGACCTTTTCGCACCTAAAGAGGATCAACGTTAGCCAGACCGATAAGAACGGCGAGGTTATCCGCATTTCAATTGACGGGGTGGAACCTTTGCGCGAGATCCATTACCTGAACGAACTGGTACGGGAGTATATGGGGTTGAAACTGGAGCAGCAAACCGAAACCCAGAAACGCTCTCTTGAGTTTATCGACAAACAATTGTCGGGTATCTCTGACTCACTGAGCGCGGCCGGGACAAACTTCTCCGAATTTAGGTCAAAGAACCAGCTGCTTGATGTGAGCGCCCAGGGGAACATTGTGATGGAACAGTTGAGCGACATTGAAAAAGAACGGTCGCAACAACAGATACAACTGGACTATTTCCGCAACTTGCTGGTCTATCTCGATAAAAACGAAAATATTAAACAGCTGGTTTCCCCTTCTGTCGTGGGTATTGAAGACCCGGGGCTGAATTCTTTGGTATTGAAGTTGTCCGAACTTTACAGCCGTCGCGAGGTGATCTCGTTCAGCGCCAGGGAAAACACGCCAACACTGATTTTGCTGAACAACGAAATCAACCAGGCCAATAAACTGTTGCGTGAGAACCTGGTCAACCTGATCGACAATGCCCAGCAGGCCATTAAAAGCCTCGAAAGGCGTTATCAAAATATCAGCAGCCAGTTGAACAACCTGCCCGGGAAGGAACAGCAACTGATCAACATTCAACGTCAGTTTGAACTGACCAACGAAATTTACACCTTCATGCTGCAGAAACGGGCAGAAATTGAAATTTCCCTCGCTTCAACAGTTGTTGATATCCAGGTGATTGATCCGGCAAGGATGGAGCGTATTTTGCCAACAGGCATGTCCCTAACAGTTTTACTGGCGCTTGGTGCACTTCTTGGTCTGGCCTTACCTGCCCTGATCATTCTTTTGGGTGATATGTTTAACTCGAAAATCCACATGCAGGAAGATGTTGAAAAGCTCACCCCGTTGACCATCATCGGGAATGTTTTGCATAGTCGCCATGCATCGGAGTTGGTTGTGTATGAGTATCCCACTGCCCCTATTTCAGAATCATACCGGACCATCCGGACCAACCTGCAGTATAAATTTACCAAAACAAGCGAAAAGGTCATAGGTATTCATTCCATTGTGCCGGGCGAGGGGAAATCATTCAGTGCGACCAACCTGTCCAGTATTTTGGCCATGAACAACAAAAAAGTGTTGCTCATCGGGTGTGACCTTCGAAAACCGCGTCTGCATCAAATCTTTGGAGTTGCAAATGAAACAGGACTGAGTAACTACCTGGTTGGTCACAGTTCAATGGAGGAGATCGTCATAGAAACCACAATTGATAATCTTTTTTTGGTTCCCTCCGGGCCTGTTCCGCCAAACCCTGCCGAGTTGCTCGAACGGGAACGGTTTAACGAATTGATGGAGTGGGCAAAGAAAAATTTTGATTACATCATTCTCGATAATGCCCCTGTATCGATGGTAACCGATGGGTTGATCACCAGCCGCGTGTGCGACCTCAACATCTTTATCCTGCGTTATGGCGTTAGCCGGAAAAGCCAGCTTAAGTTTACCAACGAACTGGCCCATAAAGGGGTGATGAAAAATCCTGCCCTGGTTATCAACGACATTAAACTTGATGGCTTTGGTTATGGTTACGGTTATGGTAACTCCTACAAATATGCTTATGGTAAAGGATATTACATGGCCGGGGAAAAGTCTAAGAAGAAGGAGAAAGGGTTGTTTTGGTGGAATTGATGCTATTAGTCATTGGTCCCGATAGCTATCGGGATTAGTCATTGGTCACTGGTCAATAGTCACTGTCCCCATATCTCC